>NZ_CAXSQB010000030.1:0-22817 GCF_964239415.1 Clostridium sp. ATCC BAA-442
GGCGTGGGGTAGGGGCCTCCCCCCCCTGCTCTCTCGCTCACCTGCACGCCCTGGGGCGCTGGTTATCCATGCAGAGCAGCCCGCGCAGACACCCCTATATATTGTGGCCTTGAGACTGCATATTGCGAATGCAGTATGCAAAGCCTCTTACTCATTGCACCGCAATGGTTTGCCGCCTCGTTCAACTCAATAGAATCACTATTTTGTTGAGTTGGGCTTATCCTTGCCGAATGAAACGTGGATCTTTATTCCGCCTACACTATCCGGCTCTGGCCGGTCTGTATAGCCTCCATACGGCTTTTGCTTGAGTAGGAATATAGCCGCCGTGTCCTTGCGCTGCTCCAGTCGGTCGCGCATTTCCAGCAACGCTTTTTGGCAGATCGCCGGGTGTCTGGTATATCCAGGCTCCCCCGCCTCCCAAACTTTCCACTCCTTCTCCGTCACCCCAAGATGGAGAAGGAGTCCAGGCTTGGTAGGCTGCCGGCCATTGGCGTCGCAGTCCTCAAAGTAGGCGGCACAAGCTGCGTCCAGCTCCGGGGCGGTGTAGTATGATGGTTTCCCCTCCGCCGCTCTCTGCTTATCTGTTTTATACATGTGGCTGGTGCGCCTCCTTTCGCCCTTAACCTGTGAGCCTCTGCTCCTATCCAGGAGATCGATCGAAAATCGCGTTTTGTAAAATACATTACACTAAAGTAAATCCGCTATCTATTGTACTGCAACAGATAGCGGATTCAAAAATTTTTTATTTTTGGTCATTTAAGACTTAGTGTTATGTGACAGTTAGGCAGACTAATTTCCTCAAAAAGTTATGACTTTCGCTCTTCGTGCTCTTCTAAATACTTATCCAGTGCGTCCCGTAATAAGGCGTTAACAGTGTCCCCGTGAGCGGCGCAGACTGCCCGCACACGGTCGGCGTAGTCCTTGCGCACCTTACACCCTAGTACCGTCATATTGGCCTTGTCCCATGCGTTATTGCTCTTGCGTTTTGCCGAGGTTACCATGTGATCACCTCCCGAAATCTTTATTATATTGTATCATGTCTTTTCACGGTTTAACAGTGTATAGTTTCCACAAAACCGCCCAAAGAACCTTGTGCAACAAGTCTAATTGACAGCACTGTATAACCGTGCTATCATGAAATCACCGCAAGGGACAACAGCCAAGCGGAATCCACCTGGCAGGAGGTAAACGAAATGGAGATTGATAGCATGACCCAGACCGAGTTAGCATCCTATCTTGAAACCCTGGCGAAGCTGGTAGAGGCCACGGCTAAGGACGCGCAGGACGCGGCCCGCATTATCCGGGAAGCCATTCCCAAGCAGTAAAAAAAGATAGCCGCCCAGCCCTGAACAAGCAAGCGACTATCTAAGACCCAGCGGAGGCGGTTAGAGCCTGCCATCTGGCCGCCTCCACTATAACACAACCGGCAGGGAAAAGCAATAGACCGGAGGGGAGCGCACCATGAAATACTTTTCCAACGTCAAGACCCTGGACGAGCTGAAGAGGGCTTACCGGCTACTCTGCATGAAACACCACCCGGACGTGGGCGGCGACACAGCCACCATGCAGGCCATCAACGCGGAGCACGACGAGCTCTTCGAGCAGCTGAAGCGGGCCCATAACGCCACCGCCGACGAGCACCACCAGACCACCGAGACGCCAGAGGAGTTCCGGGACATCATCGCGGCGCTGCTCCGTCTGGACGGCCTGGAGGTGGAGCTGTGCGGCTCCTGGCTCTGGATCGGCGGCAACACCAGGGAGCACAAAGAGGCGTTGAAGGCGGCCGGGTGCCGCTGGAGCAGCACGAAGAAGCTTTGGTACTGGCACCACGCCGAGGACGGCCACCGCTGGCATCGCGGCAAGAGCTCCATGAGCCAGATCCGCGCGAAGTACGGCAGCCAGACCTACCGCAGCAGCGGCGCCATCCGGTTGGACGAGGCGACAGCATGAGTTGGCAGGACCTGTTTTGGCGGGGTCGTGAGGCCGAGGTCCGGGTGTCTGGATACTTCCAGCACCCGGACCAGCTGACCGCCCCGGAGCGCGTGGCCTACTATGACCGGAGCGCGGCGGAGACCATCAAGCGGCTGCGTGAGACCGCCGAGGCCCTGGAGGGCTACCGGCAGGCGCTTGCGGCCCGATATGCTACCCTGGCGGCCATGCCCTACGAGTACCGGCTGGACCTTGTGCGCCATCGCGGCTGGTATGACAAGCACGTCACCTATACTGTCGCTCTGGTCCGCGTGTACCAAGATGGGCACGAGGAGGCGGAGGAGAGCACCACCTACCCCGGCACGCAGCGCCGTGAGGCCTTGAAGGCGTTTGAGGCGCTGCAAAGGTCCCGCCCCGGCATCAAGCTCAACGTGGATATTGAGCGCAAGGCGTGGGAGAGATAACTTCCCCCCCCTTGCCAGACGCGCCATGGGATGCTACAATCAACACAGATGCTACAATCAACACAATGGAGGCCCCGCGCAGGGGAGAGGGGAGAACAAACCATGAAAAAACTGACTGCAAGAAGAGAGAGCTTACTAAGTAGGCTCTCTTTTCTCTTCCGGTGGAGGCATCCGCCGCGCCGGATGCTAACTTAGATACTACCCGCCCCGCTATGGGGCGGGTTTTCTGCGTTCATATCCAGCACGGTATTCCGCGTGTGTAATCCGTGTGTAATTTCTGCTCACGGAAGCGGTTTCCGGCCTTCTAGATCGGAATCAAAATCTTTGTTTTTGGAATCCTCAATCCATTGGGAAAGTAAGAGAAAACCCCGCAGCCATTACAGCTACGGGGTTTTCATTCTGGCGCAGAAGGAGGGATTTGAACCCTCGCGACGGTTTCCCGCCCTACTCCCTTAGCAGGGGAGCCCCTTCGGCCACTTGGGTACTTCTGCATGCCAAATACAGGATACATTTGGAAAAAATGTGGCGGAGAGAGTGGGATTCGAACCCACGGATGCTTCCACATCGCCGGTTTTCAAGACCGGTTCCTTCAACCACTCGGACATCTCTCCACGTCCGGTCTCCGGCCAAATGCAAAAAAGATGATACCACACTTTTCGCACATTGTCAACTGCCGCCTGCAATATTTTTCTGCTTTTTTTCCAAACTCAGCCTTGACTTGGAGCGGAGTCCAGGTGATAAAATCGAACAAACAGCGGGAGCCAGCCCGCCGGAAGGAGCAGATGACCTTATGACCATTGCCGAAGTCAGCCGTAAATACAACCTCTCAGCCGATACCCTGCGGTATTACGAGCGCATCGGCCTGATTCCCACCGTTCACCGCAGCAAGAGCGGCATCCGGGATTATACCGTGGAGGACTGCGCCTGGGTGGAGTTTGCCAAGTGTATGCGGGGAGCCGGTATCCAGGTGGAGGCTCTGATCGAGTATGTTTCCCTGTTTCAGCAGGGGGAGGATACCACCGAGGCCCGCAAACAGATCCTCATTGAGCAGAGGGAGCTGCTGCTGGAGCGGATGGAGGAGATGCGGCAGACGCTGGAGCGCCTTAACTCCAAAATTGACCGCTACGAGCAGACGGTCGCTGTCGCCGAACAGAAGCTGCGCCGCGAGTAAGGGAGGCACACCGCTCCCTTCTTTTTATCCGCTGCACGGGGAGCAGAAACGTAAAGCCCCGGTAAAGGTTCGGGAAAGCTTTGGAAAGGTGCCTTGTAGCTTGGCGCGGCGGGTGCTATACTGCCCCCTGGTTCCATGGAACCAAAACCAAACTGCAAAGGAAGTAGGAAAGCATGCAGAAACGCAACAAGGTCCTGGCCGGCGTCCTCACCGGCGCGCTGGTCCTGAGCGCCGGCCCCATGGCCCTGGCCGCCACGGCCAATTATAACGACAGCAGCGTCACCGGCGGCTCTGCCGCCTGGCAGGACTGGGTCAAGGAGTGGGAGACCGTAGCCGCCGACTACACCAAGGTATCCCTCACCCCCGGCGCAGACGAGACCCAGCTCAACTTCGCCTGGTACAGCAAGACGGAGAGCGGCAAGGCCGCCACGCCGGTGGTTCACTTCGGCACCGACAAGGACCACCTGACCGCCTTCACCGGCAAGGCCGCCCAGGTGGACGACAGCCTGACCGACGGCGTGGCCTACGACTATAACCATGTCACCGTCACCGGGCTGGAGGCCAACACCACCTATTACTATACCGTGGAGAAGAACGGCGTACAGAGCGAGGTACAGGAATACAAGACCGGCAGCTTCGACTCCGTAAAGATGCTCTATGTAGGCGACCCCCAGATCGGCGCCTCCAAGGGTCAGCCCCAGAACGGCGAGGCCCTGACGGCCGGCTCCGGCGCGGCCAATACCGCCGCCCGCAACGACGCCTTCGCCTGGAACCGCACCCTGGAGATCGCCACTGCCCAGAATCCGGGCGTCAACTTCATCATCTCCGCCGGCGACCAGGTCAATAAGACCGGCCAGGCCAAGGAGGAGGAGTACGCGGGCTACCTCTCCCCCGCCGTGCTGGCCGGGCTGCCCGTGGCCACCACCATCGGCAACCACGACTCCCTGAATCCCGACTACACCTACCACTTCAACAACCCCAACGCCACCGAGAACGGCAAGACCCAGGCCGGCGGCGACTACTACTACTCTTACGGCGCCGGTCTGTTTATCGTGCTCAACACCAACAATTACAATGTAGCCGAGCACGAGAAGACCATCCAGGAGGCCATCGCCTCTGCTCCCGACGCCGCCTGGCGCGTGGTCACCATCCACCAGGATATCTACGGCACCGGTCTGGATCACTCCGACACCGACGGCATGATCCTCCGCACACAGCTCACCCCCATCTTTGACAAGTACGACATCGATGTGGTGCTCCAGGGCCACGACCACACCTACAGCCGCTCCAAGCTCCTTTACGGTGACGGCCAGACCCACGGCACCTATGAGTTCCGTCTGAATGCGGACGGCAGCGACTACGACTGGGACAACGCCTTCAACACCCAGACCGACGAGAAAATCCCCCTGTACCCCGAGGAGGGCGACACCGCCAGCACGGCCCTCCACGACGCCTTCCAGGCGGACAACGGCTGCTACACCATCGAGGACACCACCGGAAACACCGTGGTCAATCCCAAGGGCACCCTTTACATGACCGCCAACTCGGCCTCCGGCTCCAAATTCTACGAGCTGATCCCCACCCAGCAGGACTATATCGCCGAGCGCAGCCAGAACTGGCTGCCCAGCTACTCAGTCATCGACATGGACAGCGACAGCTTCTCCATCACCACCTACCAGATCACTGCCGAAGGCAAGGTGGAGGCGATTGACGACACCTTCACCATCCAGAAGACCGACGGCGCCGCCACCCTGACTGAGGGCGGCGAGACCTACTACCGCCTGCGGGACGTGGCCGCCGCGGTCTCCGGCCAGGACAACCAGTTCAATGTGAGCTGGGACAACGGCGTGGTGATTACCACCGGCGCGGCCTACGCCGACGCCGTGCCCGCCGGCACCCCTGCCAGCGGCAGCGCCGTGACCCTCACCCTGACCGTGGACGGCAAGAGCGTCACCACCCCCGCCGTTCTGGCCAACGGGAGCTACTACCTGCCCGCCTCCTTCTATGGCACTCTGGGCGTGACTCCGGCCGCCTGAGCGGCCCCATCCGGCACCGATACTGCGAGGCTCCCGGCGGCATAGCTGCCGGGAGCCTCCATTCTGAGAGAAAGGCTGACTGCTGTTGAATATCAAATCCTGCTTTCTGCGCTGGGGCATTCCGCTGTTGCTGCTGGCTGCATTTCTCGCCGCTGTTTTCGCCCTCAACCGGGTGGACAAGGTGGCCCTGGTCAACCGGGAAGGACAGACCTTCGAGAAGGGCGTGGTCGTGGACATTCTCCAGGACAACCTCATGCCCGACGGCTCCCGGGTGGGCGAACAGCGGGTACTGGTACGCATGACCACCGGCGTCCGGGCCGGTCAGGAGCTGGAGACCACCAGCGCCTCCGGCTTCCTCTTCGGCGCGGGCTGCACCGTGGGCATGAAGGTGGTGGTCATGCAGAGCGTGGCGGGGGACTCCACCATCACCAGCATCTATTCCCAGGATCGGGAGTGGGTGATCTACGCCTTCGCCGCAGCCTATCTGCTGGTGCTCTGCCTGGTGGGCGGAAAGCAGGGCCTCAAGGGCGCCCTTGGCCTGGTGTTCACCTTCTTCTGCATTCTATTTGTCTATCTGCCCCTGGTCTACCGCGGTTGGTCGCCCTTCTGGGTGGCGGTGCTCATCTGTATCGTCACCACGCTGGTCACGATGTACCTCATCGGCGGCCCCACCCGGAAAACCGTGGTGGCCGCCGGCGGCACGGTGGCGGGCGTGGTGATTGCCGGACTGGCGGCCACCCTGTTCAGCCTGGCCACCGGCATCACGGGCTGGAACGTGTCGGACATCGAGAGCCTGCTCACCCTGGCCAGCACCAGCGGGATTCAGGTGGGCGGCCTGCTCTTCTCCGGCCTGCTGATCTCCAGCCTGGGCGCGGTGATGGATGTGGCCATGTCCATCGCCAGCGCCATCGCTGAAATTCACGTTCAGAACCCCGCCCTCTCCCGCCGGGCGCTGTTCCGGGCCGGGATGCACGTGGGACGGGACATGATGGGCACCGACTCCAACACCCTGATTCTCGCCTTTGCCGGCGGCAGTATCTCCATGCTGGTGCTGGATTACGCCTATAACCTCCCCTACCGGCAGATCATCAACTCCAACAACATCGGCATTGCCATCATGCAGGGCCTGTCCGGCAGCTTCGGCATCGTCCTGGCCGTCCCTGTCACCGTGGCCTTGGCCGTTCTGCTCTATACCTGGCGCAAAGCTGCGCCCGCGGCATAAAGCGACTGGATGCGACACGCTCCCCGCCCTATACTGGGCCGGGGAGCGTGATTTTTATGCAGTCCTTTTTCCGGCGGCTGGCGGCCTGCGCCGCCCTATTCTGTGCCAACCCGCTGGCCTTTCTTCGGGGGCTGTCCGACCCCGACAGCCCCGTGCGCCGCCTGCTGCGGCGCAAATAGCAGGGAGGGCGCGCCGCAGCGCCCCCTCCCTGTATTACCGCTCATAGGTCAGCCATGTTTCGCCCCCGCCGCTCTTGCGGTAGGTGTGGGAGACCGCCGCCTCCCGGATCTCATCGCAGGCCCAGTGGCCCTTCTCCACGTCGGTGAAGGGCAGGGCCGCGGCCCGCTCCCCGGCCCGGCGGTCCAGGGCGTGGTTGAGGATCTTGACCGCCTCTGCACGGCTCACCGGCGCGTCGGGCCGGAAGGTGCCGTCCGGATAACCCGACACCCAGCCCTCCTCCGCCGCAAAGGAGACCACCTCTGCCGCCCAGTGGCCGTCCGGCACATCGGGGAACGGGGACGTACCGCCCTCCACCGTAAAATAGGAGGCAATCAGCTTGACCAGCTCGGCCCGGCTCACCGGCTGCTCCGGCCGGAAGGTGCCGTCCAGATAGCCATTTGCGATGCCGTAGCGCTTGGCAAAGGCCACATAGGGGGCGTACCAGTCCCCCCGCTTCACATCGGAAAAGCCGCCGGTACCAGGCGCTCCACTGTAAAGCAGATTCCCTTGCTCGTCTACACTGAGGCGGGCCAGCATGGCCACCGCCTCGGCCCGGCTCAGGGAGTCCTCCGGGCGGAACCGGCCGTCATTTCCCTGGATGTAGGCGTCGTGCTCCCTGGTGTTCAGATAGGCCGGCTCCGCCGGCTCCTGCGACTCCTCGCCATAGGCCTCCGCATAGAGCGCCAGCAGCTCCGGGTTTTCCGCCATCAGCCGGTAGCGGAAGTGCGCCTCCCCCGCGACCTGGGGCAGGGTGTCGTTGAGGGCCAGTTGTCGCTCGATGGCTGTCGTGCCGTACCAGGGGCTCTTGGGATCGCTGTTGCCGGCCAGATAGTCGGCCATTCCTATGTAAAGGGAAACACCTGTACCCTTTACCGTATCCGCCCACCAGCGGGCCACCGTGGCGTAGTCCATGCTCTTGTGGCCGATGTACCAGTAGATCTGGGGGCAGATGTAGTCGATCCACCCCTCCTTGACCCATTTCCGGCTGTCGGCGTAGGAGGCGTAGTAGCTCTCATAGCCGCCGGTGGTATTGGAGCCCTGGGGCAGGCTGCTCTTATCCGCCCACACGCCGGAGGGGCTGATGCCGTAGGACAGCCCCGGATCAATGGCGTGGATGCGCTCCCCCAGTGTCTTGACCAGCTGGTTGACATTGTCCCGGCGCCAGTCGCCGATGTTGGAAAAGCCCTTGCCGTACTTGGCATAGGCGGCCCCGTCGGCAAAGCCGCTGCCGGGGTAGAAGTAGTCGTCCAGGTGAATGCCGTCGATGTCATACTTGCGGGCCAGCTCCTCCGCCCCCCGCACGATGTACTCCCGCACCTCGGGCAGGCCGGGATTGAAGTAGTAGTCGCCCTCATACTCCACCACCCAGTCGGGGTGGAGCTTTGCGGGGTGGTCGGCGGTCAGGGCCTGGAACTCCGCCGCGCCCCCCTTGGTGATGCGGAAGGGATTGACCCAGGCGTGGAGCTCCAGCCCCAGGGCGTGGGCCCGCTCCACCCAGTAGGCCAGCGGATCAAAGCCGTTTTTCGGGGCGGTTCCCTGTGCGCCGGTCAGGTATTTGCTCCACGGGTACAGCTCGGAGGGATAGAGGGCGTCGGCGGAGGGCCGCACCTGGAGAATCACAGCGTTCATGCCCATGTCTACGCACCCCTGTAAAATCGCGTCGGCGTCCCGCTTGAGGACCGCCGGATCTGTAGTGGCCTGACTGGGGTAGTCCAGGCGGTACACCGTGGCCACCCAAACAGCCCGGAACTCGTCCGCCCGCTCCGCTCGGGCCGCCGCCGCGGGAGACTGCGCCGCCAGTCCCAGTCCCGCCAGCGCCAGCGCGCAGATGAGTGCAATTGCCAACAGGGGTTTCCAGAATTTTGTCATGAGGTCGCTCCTTTGAATTTGGTCTCGTAAATCTGCTCTCGGAATGGCGGGCGCGCCCTGCGCCCCCTACTGATTGGAAATCTGCTCCGCTAGGTCGTTCAGGTAGACCCAGCGCTCCATTTTCTCCTCCAGGGCCGCCTCCAGCTCAGCCTGCCGCTCCTGGAGGGACTGGAGGGCCACATAGTCGGTGGCCTTCTCCTCCTGCTCGGCCTGCACCCGGGCCAGCTCCGCCTCCAGGACAGCGATGTCGGCATCAATGGTCTCAAATTCCCGCTGCTCCTTATAGCTGAATTTCAGCTTTTTGGCCCCCTGGGGCCGCGCTGCCTTGGGTTCGGCGGGCTTGGGGGATCTGGCCGGCTGTCCGGCGGCCCGCTGGGCCTCCAGATACTCCGTATACCCGCCGGGATAGCCCCGGACGCTTCCGTCCCCCTCTACGGCGAACACACGCCGCACCACCCGATCCAGGAAATAGCGGTCGTGGGATACCGCCACCACCGCCCCCGGAAAGGAGTCCAGATAGTCCTCCAGCACGCTGAGGGTCTGAATATCCAGATCGTTGGTCGGCTCGTCCAGCAGCAGCACGTTGGGGGCGGCGGCCAGGACCGACAGCAGGAAGAGCCGCCGCTTCTCGCCGCCGGACAGCTTGCGGATGGGGCTCCACTGCGCCTCTGCCGGAAAGAGGAACTGCTCCAGCAGTTGGGAGGCGGTGAGCATCCCCGCTCCCGTCTCGATGCGGTTGCCGATCTCCTTCACATAGTCGATCACCCGGGTATCCCCGTCCATATCGGGCACCTCCTGACGGAAGTAGCCGATGCGGACGGTCTCCCCCGTCTCGACCGCCCCGGCGTCGGGGGCCAGCTCCCCGGCCAGCAGGTTGAGGAGGGTGGACTTGCCGCTGCCGTTGGCCCCCACAATGCCGATGCGGTCGTCCCGCAGGAGCATGCAGTCGAAGTCCCGCACCACGGTGCGTTCGCCAAAGCGCTTGGTCACGCCTCTGCACTCGATGGTCTTCTTACCTAGACGGCTGGCCCGCGCGTTTAGTTCCAAGGTACTTTTTTCCGCCGGGCCGCTCTGGGCCTTCAGGGCCTCGTAGCGCTCCAGCCGCTCCCGGCTCTTGGTCCCCCGGGCGGTGGGCCCCTGCATCACCCACTGGTACTCCCGCCGCAGGATGGCCTGCCGCTTGCGCTCGCTGGCCCGCTCGCTCTCCAGCCGGGCGGCCTTGCGCTCCAAATACTTGTCGTAGTTGCCCTCGTAGGTGAACAGGCGGCCGTCCTCCACCTCCGCCATGCGGCCCACGATGCGCTCCAGAAAATACCGGTCGTGGGTCACCATGACCAGCGCCCCCTTCCAGGCGCGCAGATAGTCCTCCAGCCAGAGCACCATGTCGTTGTCCAGGTGGTTGGTTGGCTCGTCCAGAATCAGCACGTCGCAGGGGCGGGCCAGCACCGCCGCCAGGGCCACCCGGCGGCGCTCCCCGCCGGAGAGGTTTCCCACGCTCTGCTCGAACCGGGATACTCCCAGACGGTTGAGGATGGTTCTGGCCTCATACTCCGCCAGAGAGCGGTCGGCGTCATTCAGCCCCAGCAGCACCTGCTCCAGTACGGTGCGCTCCCCCTGAAACACCGGGTTCTGGGGCAGGTACTCCATCCGCACGCCGGGGTCCAGGCGTACCGTCCCCCCGTCCGGCTCCTCCGCCCCCGCCAGCAGGCGGAGGAGGGTGGACTTGCCGGCGCCGTTGACGCCGATGATCCCCACCTTGTCCCCCCGCTCCAGATAAAAGGACACCCCGTCCAGCAGGACACGGTCGCCGTAGCTCTTGGTCAGTTGTTCCGCAGAAAGCAGCATGAACGTCCCTCGCTTTTGTCAAGTTATCTCCCAGTATAGCGGAATCTGCGAAAAAAAGAAAGCCCCCTCCGGCCGGGGCCTGTTTCCGAATTGCTTCCGAAATGTCCCGCGGGGATTGCCAACCGCTCGGGGATGCCGTATACTGGGGGCACAACTGAATCGAGATGTCTTCAGGGCAGGGTGAAATTCCCGATTGGCGGTACAGTCCGCGCGCGTGATACGCATGATTTGGTGCAATTCCAAAACCAACAGTGACAGTCTGGATGAAAGAAGATACCATCGGTTTCCGCAGGACGGCCCCGCCGTTCTGCGGCCGATTCCTCTTTTTCGCACCGGAAAGGCATCCCCTTTTCGGTGTGATTTTTTAGGAGGGAACGGAAGTATGAATGTCAAAGCAAAGAGGATTACCACCATCGCCATGCTGTGCGCGCTCGCCTATGTGGTCATGGCCGTCGGCCGCGTGCCGGTCGTGCTCTTTTTGAAGTACGACCCGAAGGATGTGGTCATCACCCTCGGCGGCCTGATCTGGGGGCCGATGACCGCCTGCCTTGTCTCGGTTCTCGTCTCCGTTCTGGAGATGTTCACTGTCAGCGACACGGGCATTCTGGGCTGTATCATGAACATTCTGTCCACCTGCGCCTTTGCCTGCACCGCCTCCGCCATCTACCGGAAAAAGCGCACGCTGGCCGGGGCTGTCGCCGGGTTGGCCGCCGGATGCGCGGTGATGGTCAGCGCCATGCTGCTGTGGAATTACCTCATTACGCCCCTCTACATGGGATACCCCCGGGAGGCGGTTGCGGAGCTGCTGCTCCCCGCCTTTCTCCCCTTCAATCTGCTCAAGAGCGGACTCAATTCGGGCATCACCTTCCTGCTCTACAAGCCAGTGGTCTCCTCTCTGCGGAAAAGCGGACTGATTGACGCGCCGTCCGGACCGGCGGCGCGCAGGCCCGTCGGGCTGCTGCTTCTGGCCGCCGTTCTGGTGGCCACCTGCGTCCTCATTCTCCTGGCCAGAAACGGACTTCTCTGAGGCGGCCCATGGACAAGGCAAACGGGGACGCCCCCTTCATCCCCCTGTACGGAACCGCCGTGCCCGGCGCCGGGCTGGGACGGCTGGCGGGGCTGCCCGCCGCGGGCCTGCGCCTGCACCGGGGACAGGCGGCGCCGGAACCCGGCGTCTACGCCGCGGAGATCCTTCTGGGCGGCCGTCGCCTCTGCGGGCTGGCGCATATCGCGCCCGGCGGCGGCGCGCCCTCCATTGAGCTTCTCTTCTTTCACGGTGGGGAAGCGCCCTGCGGGGAGGCGGTGGAGCTGCGCCTCCGCCAAAGGCTCCGCCGCTGTCAGCCCTTTGACAACCTGCCCCTGCTGTCGGCACAGCTCCGGCTGGATTGCCTCTCCGCCCAGTCCTTTTGGGGGATTTCCCCCGGCTCCCCCCGGCTGTCCATGGAGTCCGCAGGGCGGCGGGCGGTGGTAGGGATGCAGGCAATCCCCCTGTCTGAAAAGGAGTTTGGTGTCCTCTACCTGCTCTATACCCACCCGGACGTTCCTTTCACAAAGGAGCAGATCTATGAGGCCGTTTGGCGCGCGCCGTCCAACCACTGCCTCCACGCCGTGGAGAACACCGTGTTTCAGATCCGGAGGCGGCTCCGCCCCCATGCGGGCGGGCACGACTTTATCCGCACCGTTGTCGGGCTCGGCTATCAGTTCAATCCCGGCTGAGCCGCCTCTCTGTGCAGCCGCTGGGACAAAAGCTCTTGGCAAATGGGAAAAAATATGGTATCCTAAGGCGCTATCTCATTTTGAAGGAGCCTTTATGAAACAGCGCACATTCCCGATCCTCGCCGTCCTTCTCCTGGCCGCCGCCCTGTCCGGCTGCCAAAGCACAGCCGCCGGAGACAGCGCCGGACTGTCCATCCACTTCATAGACCCGGGGCAGACCAGCTCCGCCCTGCTCCTGTGCGGCGGACAGGCCATGCTCATTGACGGCGGCAGCGCCGAGCGGGGCAGCCAGGTGGCCGGTTACCTGAGCCAGCAGGGGATCACCTACCTCGACTATGTGGTGTGTACGTCTGCGGATGAGACCCATATGGGCGGCCTTTCCGGCCCCCTTTACACCTGCGCCGTGGGGCAGGTACTCTCCCCGGTGGAGGATGCCGGCAGCCCGGTATTTGCGGATTTCCGGCGCTACACCGAGGCCCAGGGCCTCTCCCCCGCCGTCCCGGAGGCCGGTTCGGTATTCCCCCTGGGGGACGCCCAGGTGACGGTAGTGGAGACCGACGCCGCCGCACAGACCCTCTCCCTCCAGGTGGACTACGGCGACACCTCCCTCCAGTTCACCAGCGATCTGGAAGATGCGGTGGCGGCGGTGGCCAGTGAGGCCGAAGGGGAGCTCCCCCTGGGCGCTCTGGTGGCCGGAAGCGACGGTACCCAGTTTTTCCTCCTCGACCCAGTACAGACCGCGCCTTAACCCAGAGCGCCTCCGCCCATCGGGCGGGTGCCGCTCTCTTTTGGCCACAGCCGGTGCCCTCATCCAAGAGGATGTCGTCCACACCAGCCACGACAGAAAACAGAGTGGACACCGCGGCCCGGCGTATTCCGCCCGCGGTATTGCTTTTTCGTCTGCCACAGCGGAAGCCCCGGCAGAAGACACAGTTCCATCTTGACTTACATCCGTATTACTTATATAATACAGTTATAAACTGTACTAGTCCCATAATACAGTATGCAAAGGGGGGTGTCCGGCCATGCTTTCCTTCTCCGGCTTCCGCCTGGAGGACGGAAGCCCCATCTACCAGCAGATCATCCGCTATCTGGAGCAGGGCATCGCGGCCGGAACCATCCGGGACGGAGACGGGCTTCCCTCCCGACGGGTGCTCTCCGCCCAGCTGGGGGTCAACCCCAACACCGTGCAGAAGGCCTGCCGTATGCTGGAGGAGGCGGGGCTCATCACCTCCCGCTCGGGGGCCAAGAGCGAATTTACCCTGGACGAGGCGGCTGTGGCCGCCGTCCGCACCCGCCTGATGGAGCGGGAGGCCGCCGCCCTGGTCCGCTCCCTGCGGCAGATGGGCCTCACCCGACCAGAGGCGGAGGCGCTCATCGACCGGCTGTGGGACAGCCCGGAACTGGAGGAGGAGAAGCCATGAAGCGTATCGCATCCCTGCTCATGCTGGCCGCGCGGAGCACCCTCTGGAAAGCTGCGGGGATTACTCTGGCCTCCTGTCTGACGGAGGCGGGGCTCTTCCTGGCTGCCCTGTCCGGCTGGCAGGACACCGTCCGCACCGCTTACTACGAATACTCCAACCCCATGGGCCTGGAGGGCCTGCTGATGCAATATCCCCTGTCCTGGTGCTTCCGTATCGGGCTGGTGCTGGTGTGCGCCGTGCTGGCCTTTCTGGGGTGGGAGGGTTCCTCCCGGGTGAGCTATACCCTGCGGCGACTGTCAGTGGGGCACAGGGCCCTCACCCTGCTGTGGGCCGGCTACGGCTTTTTCTGCCTGTTGTTCTTCTGGGCGGCCCACCTGGGCACCCTGCTGGCTCTCTGCGCCGCCGCCCTCCCCCGTCTGGCACCGGAGTTCTCCGGCCCCCAGGCTCTGTTCCTGGCCTGCTACCGCGACCCCTATCTCCACAGCCTGCTGCCCCTGGATGACTGGCCTCTCTGGGCGCGCAACCTGTCCATGTGCGCCGCCCTGGGGACGTCGGCGGCCTGTTTCTCCTTCCAACGACGCATGGGCCGCCGGGCCTTCGCCGTTCTGCCCCTGGCGGCGCTCTCCGCCCTCTGCTTTCCCCTGTCCATGGGCTCCTTTGAATTTGGCGGGCCGGCGGAGTTCCTCCGCCCCTATCTCTACGACGGCATTTTCTACTCCGCGGACGGTCTGCCCTCCGTCCTGGGGCCCGTCCTGCTTTTTGTCAGCCTGTGCGCCCTGGCCGCCTCCCTCTGCCAGATTTTGAGGAGGGATCCCTATGAAGAATGAGTCCTGGTTTCCCCTCGGCATCCCCTGGAAGCAGGAGCGGTTTCTGCTTTGGACGGGCCTTCTCCTGTCCGCCGGCGCCGGACTGGTGCTCTTCCTGTGCCAGTACCTCCCGGCCCGCCGGGCCCTCTACGGCTACAACGGCACCGTGGGGCCGGACGGCGCGATGGTGCGGGTGCTCCTGCCCGGCACCCTGATGCCCCCCTTCCCCCACCTGCTCTATGGGCTGCTGCTCTGTTTTCTGGCGCTGGCCCTCTCCCTGGCCGGGGTGGCCGTCTACCATTTTCTCTGCCACTACCAGGGCGGCCGGAGCATCTACCGGATGCGGCTGCTCCCCCAGTTCGGAGAGCTGTGGCGGCGCTGCCTGTCCGCCCCCGCCCTGGCCCTGCTGCTGGGCGCGGCACTGACGGCCGCCGTCATCCTGCTGTGCGCACTGTGCTATTACCACCTGACACCTGCGGGCCACCTGCCCCCGGAGCCCTGGGGAGGCCTGCCGCTGGGCTGGATTGGAGGCAACCATGCTTGAAGTGAGCCATGTATCCAAAAAGTACCGGGGCTGTCAGCAGGCCCTGGAGGATGTGAGCCTGTCTGTGGGGCCCGGGGAGATCGTGGGTATCTTCGGCCCCAACGGCGCGGGCAAGACCACCCTGCTCAAGTGCATTCTGGGCCTGCTCCGGTACGGGTTCGGGTCGGTTACTCTGGACGGGCAGCCCATCACCCCCAAAAACATCGCCCGCCTCTCCTTCGCCACCTGTGAGCATTCCTTCTTCCCCGGCCTCACTGCCGCCGGGCACCGGGACTTCTGCGCCGAACACTTCCCCGCCTTCCGGGCCGGCCGCTTCCAGATGCTGATGGACTTCTTCCGCCTGCCGGAAAAGCGGGCCCTGCGCGGCTTCTCCACCGGACAGAAGAACCAGTTTGAGGTGATTCTGGCCCTGTGCCAGGGGGCGGACTACATTCTTATGGACGAGCCCTTTGCCGGCAACGACGTGTTCAACCGGGAGGACTTCTACAGGGTGCTGCTGGGCATCCTGGAGCCCACCGAGACCATCCTCCTGTCCACCCATCTGCTGGAGGAGGTGCAGCACTTCATCAGCCGGGCGGTGCTCCTCCGGTCGGGGCGGATTGCCGGGGACGTGACCACCGCCGCGCTGGAGGAGCGGAGCCAGAGCCTGATGGACTATGTCCGGTCGGCCTGCGGCTATGAGCCCGGCCGGGTGCTCCAGGCGCTGGAGCGGATGGACGGCAGAGGGGAGGAATAGCCATGCGGAAATCTCTGCTGCTCTTTCTCCTCCTGGTCGCTCTGTCCGCCGGCCTGCTGGCGGGGGCCTGCGCCGCCGTGCAGGGCCGCCGGGAGACGGTATCCTACCGGACGGAGCCACTGGCCGGAGATCCCACGGCCGCCGACGGTGTGGAGCTCACCTGGGTGTCCACCTGCGGCTATCACCTGTTCTGGCACAGCACCTTTCCCGCCGCCGCGCCGGAGGAGGCCGAAACCCGCTTTTCCTACTCCGGCCAGAGGCAGAGCTGGATCATTGAGCTGGACGAGGATGTGCTGGAGCTCTCTCCCGGCCTGAATTTCCTGGATATTGCGCCGGACAGTCCCTCCGCCGGGCTGCGGGCGCTGTGGGCGGAGCTCTCCGCCCAGACCTCTCCCCTGCCCGGAGACGAGACCTATACCGAACACAATGGTCTCATCAGTATTAAACGTGAGATCCAACTGGCCGATTATCTGACCGATTTCCCCCTCTCTGTGGATCGTCTCGCGTACACAGCCTGGTCGGCTGACCGTGAGTTTGGAACTTCCCAGTACGATACCTCCATCAACACGGAGGAGCTGACCCGCCGTTTTCGCGCCTATTTTCCCATTCCGGTGCCCGAAGGGCTTGCCATGGAGATCAGCATGACCCCGGACGCCTCCGGCCAGTTGCTGAGCGCCTGCTTTCTCACATTGGACAGCAGCCTGCTCACCCTTCAGGCGGACTGCGTGAGCACCGGGGAAGGCGTCCTGTTTGCCCTCTGCGCCGGCGGCTCCATGGCCAAGGCTCTGGACGGCAGCGGAATTCCCGGCGGCTGGGGGATCTACCGCCTCTCCCCCGGCGGCGACCTGGAGACCGTCTACTCCATCCCCAACGGAGGCCGGGCCATGGCCTTCTGGTCGGATGGGGACGGTACCCTCTTTCTTCTCACCGAGGAGAAGGGCGCGTTTCTTCTCACCCTGCTGGACGCGGCCACGCTCACCCCTGTTGCCACCCAGGAGCTCTTTCCCGCGGCGGAGGGCGCGCCCCACCCACAGGTGTTCCCACAGTCTGACGGCTCTTTCTGCCTCCTGTCCGCGGGCGACTTTCTGGCCGTGCTCAACCGTCGGAGCGGCGCATGGGTAATGGACTTTACGGCGGACACCTCCCTCCAGTCCTCCCTGGGCTGTCCCTTGAGCACCCCCTCCTCCAGGCTCAGCCTGTGCTATGACGGAACCCGGCTGGCCATCACTGGCCCTTGTCCGAGCACGAAATCGGAATATTTCCTGGCAGTCTACACCGCCGGCGGCCTGGAATACCTGGGGGGCTACACCTCCAGCCTGTACGGCAACCACCCCCCGGACTGCTATCCCTGGGGCTCCTGGCAGGACGGAAGCTGCCGCTCCATCGCGCTGGAGCCCTCCCTCCCCGGCACGGAAACTGCCTCTTGACAAATTCCCTTTCCCCGGCTAAAATAAGTGCAATTACATCCCAAACAGGCAATGATGGGAAGAAGGCGCGTCCCGTCCCGCTCAGAGAACCGGTGGTCGGTGCGAACCGGCGCGGGGAAGCGCGCGGATACTGAGCCCGGAGCCGCCCGTCCGAACCCCAGGCAGTAGGGCGGGCCGTCACGGCCACGTTACCGGCCGCGGCCTTGTTGGAGGCCATGAGCGCCCTTTGGCGACAATGGGCGGAAGCAGGGTGGTACCGCGTAAATTTTACGCCCCTGACCAGGAATTTGGTCAGGGGCGTTTTTTCGTACCCTGGCCCCAGTGAACAGGAGGAATTGTTATGAAGCCCGCACACGAGAAGTACATCCCCTTCGTCCCCCTCAAGATGACCCGCCGCGCCTGGCCCGACAGGGAGCTGAAGGCGCCCCCCGTCTGGTGCTCGGTGGATCTGCGGGACGGCAACCAGGCCCTCATTGACCCCATGAACGTCCGGGAGAAGCTGGAACTGTTTCACACCCTGGTGGACATCGGCGTCAAGGAGATTGAGGTGGGGTTCCCCTCCGCCTCCGAGACCGAGTACGAGTTCATCCGCACCCTGATCGAGGGTGGACACATCCCCGACGACGTGACCATTCAGGTGCTGGTACAGGCCAGAGAGCACCTCATCCGCCGCACCTTTGAGGCCATTGACGGCGCTAAGCATGTGATCTTCCACTTCTACAACTCCACCTCCACCCTCCAGCGGAAGGTGGTCTTCCACACCGACGTGGAGGGCGTAAAAAAGATCGCCGTGGACGCCGCCCGGCTCATCCGGGAGCTGAGCCAGCCCGCCCTCGACGCGGGGATGGATCTGCGGTACGAGTACTCCCCGGAGTCCTTCATGGGCACCGAGATGGACGCCGCCGTGGAGATCTGCCAGGCGGTGATCGAGGCCATCGGTGCCACGCCGGAGCGCAAGGTGATCCTCAACCTCCCCACCACCGTGGAGAACTGCATGCCCAACTACTTCGCCGACGAAATTGAGTACTTTATCTCCAGGCTGCCCGGCCGGGACCGCGCCATTATCTCCCTGCACCCCCACAACGACCGGGGCGAGGGCGTGGCTACCGCTGAACTGGGCCTGCTGGCCGGGGCCGAGCGGGTGGAGGCCACCCTGTTCGGCAACGGCGAGCGCACCGGCAACGTGGACATGGTGACCCTGGCCCTCAACCTCTACACCCAGGGCGTGGACCCCAAGTTGGACTTCTCCGACATCAATAAAATCCGCGACGTGTACGAGCGGGTCACCAAGATGAAGATCGGCGAGCGGCAGCCCTATGTGGGTGAGCTGGTGTTCACCGCCTTCTCCGGCTCCCACCAGGACGCCATCAACAAGGGCACCCGCTACATGGAGGAGAGCGGCACCGAGTACTGGGAGGTGCCCTATCTGCCCATCGATCCCGCCGACGTGGGCCGCCAGTACGAGCCCATCATCCGCATCAACTCCCAGTCGGGCAAGGGCGGCTCCGCCTTCGTCATGCAGCACTCCTTCGGCTTCGATCTCCCCAAGGCCATGCACCCCGAGTTCGGCCACATCGTCCAGGTGGAGACCGACCGGGTGGGCAAGGAGCTGAAGCCCAACGCCATTTACGACCTGTTCAAGGCCCATTACATCGACGCGGTAAAGCCCTATCAGCTGGTGCAGCACTCCTTCGCCGAGTTTACCGACGAGGAGGGCCACTCCCACGTCACCTTCGCCGGCACCATCCGCCACACCGACACCGTGTTCCAGGTTCAGGGCTCCGGCAACGGCCCCATTGACGCCTTCTTCAACGCTATCCACGGCCAGAAGATGGACCGCTTCACCTTCATCGACTACAAGGAGCACGCCGTCAAGCAGGGCTCTGACTCCCAGGCTGTGGCCTACATCCACCTCCAGGACGAGAACGGCAGGGACTGGTTCGGCGTAGGCATGAGCCATAACATCAACCTGGCCCCCCTCAAGGGCATCCTCTCCGCCATCAACCGGGCCGTCAGCCACGACGGCAAATGAACGCCCGTCCCGTCTTGCATCCCCGGCCTAAACCAGCTATAATAGGAACAGTTTGACAGAAAAGAGGACGCGGACTATGGAACAGCAGCGGGAGGCCCTGCTCGGACAAATCTGGGCGGCCCAGGACGAGGCCTATGACCTGATGTATGAATACGACTCCCTCCCCCACCGTTACGGGGCTCACATTCTCTATCAGTCGGAGGCCCATATCATCGACCTCATCGGTGAGCACCCGGAGATTACCGTCACCGAGCTGGCCGCCATTCTGAAAAAGACTCCCAGCGCCTGCTCCCAGATCGTGCGCAAGCTGCGGGCCAAGGGCTGGGTGGAGCAGGTACGCAACGCAGAGAACAACCGGATTTATAATCTATACCTGACCGAGAGCGGCAAACAGGTCTACCAGGCGCACACGGCTTTCAACCAGTCCTGTCAGGAGGCCACCTTTCAATTGTTGAGCAATTTTTCTCCCGAGGAGTTGGAACACCATCTGATGGTACAGCGGAAACTGAACGAGGCATATCAGGATGATGTGAGGCGGAGCCGGGATTATTTAGGATAGACACAAAAGAAGCCGGGGGTATGACCGCCCGGCTTCTTTGTTGTGGATAATCCACAAAACAAAAGCCAAATATTTATTCACTATAAAGAAGTATCTAAAATATATAAAAATTTTCTTGACTTATTTCTTATTTGTCATATTATAAAGATGCTTAATTATTAAGGATTTAGCAAATCACCAAGAGAGGGAGATGTCAAATGGAAGCTGAAAAAAAGTACGCAGAAACCTATGGAGGGAAGGTCGGCGGGATACTTCCACTGCTGGGAATGATCGCAGCAATCGTTGTCCTCTGCTTTACCGGAATGAGTTCCCTACGAAACTTCTGGGGAGCAGGCTTCATGGCCATGGTCATTGGTCTGCTCGTGTTTAAGGATAAAAACCGCTATGCGAAAGCAGTTATGAAAGGCTTTGCTAATCCGTCCTTCACCATGCTATTTCCCATTTTCATTGCGGCCGGTATCCTGTCACAGATCCTAACGGCCGCCCACCTGGTGGATGGCCTGGTCTATCTTGTGAGTCTGGTCAATATCCCACCTGCCATTATCCCCTGCGTGACCTTCGTACTGTGTGCGGTAATGTCCACTGTGACGGGCAGCTCGGCGGCCGCCCTCTTGGCCACGATGCCCATGCTGTTCCCAATGGGTGTGCAGATGGGCTGTCCCGCCGGCCTAGTCCTGGGTGCCATCTGTTCCGGCTCCGAGTTCGGTAATAACCTCTCCCCCATTTCCGACGTGACCATCACCTCCTCCATCGGACAGGAGGTGGATATCATCGCCGCGGTGCGCACCCGTGTCTGGTACAGTCTGGCCGCAGGGATACCCGCCCTCATCCTGTTCTTTGTATTTGGTCTTGCAACAACCAAGGGGTTGATCTGGCCTCCCTAAGTGTGGACAGTTCCTCCTCCCTGGGCCTTATCTTTATCATCATTCCCATCCTGGTGGCCGTACTCATCCTGCGCAAGACAAACTTCTTGGTAGCCCTTGTGGTAGGCGATCTGCTGGGCATCATCCTGTTGCTGATCCTGGGCTATTCGGACGTGGCGAGCATCTTTGCCGCTGACGGCCTATTGGCCTCCGGTACCCTCAGCCTGATGGATGTTTTAGTCTTTATGGCCCTGATCTTCGTAGTACTCGCACTGACTGAGGAGGTGGGCGTGCTGGACAGTTTCCAGACCTTTATGGTCAGACACGCCAAGACCCCCAGAATGGCGGAAACGGTTTCCGGGGTGTTCACCTGTATTTTCTGTGCGATCATTGGCAGCGGTATGTCCACGATCGCCTTTATCAGCCCCATCGTCCGCAACATCATGAAGCCCTTCCATATTGCCCGAACCCGCGCCGCCAACTATATCGCGGGCTTTGCCAGCGGCATCTCCTGGATGGTTCCCCACGGCGTCAACACCTTGACCGCACTGGCGGTTGCAATGGGAACCGGTGTTGTGGGCGATGACTTTACCATGTTGAATTTTATTCCCTACAACTTTTTCTGTATTGGCCTGATTGTAGTATACTGGGCCGCAATTTTGACTGGCATCGGTCGTAAAAAAGACGAAGGAGGATTACAAAATGAAGTATGATTTCACCAGCATATTGGACCGCCGCGGAAAGGATGCAGCGGCCTATGACAATGTGGGTGCCCATGTCATTGCGCCCGCAAGGCCAAAGGAAGGCTTTGATATAATCCCCATGTGGGTGGCAGATATGAACTTCCCTGTGGTCCCCACCATCACAGAGGCGATTATCGCCCGGGCTCAGCACCCTTCCTTCGGGTACTTCTTTCCCACCGACAAATACTATGATTCCATCGTCCAGTGGCACGAGAAGCGCAACGGTGTCACTGGCCTAACCAAGGAGCACATCGGCTATGAAAACGGCGTGCTGGGTGGTGTGGTCAGCGCACTCAATGTACTCTGCTCCAGGGGTGACAACGTGCTGGTTCACTCCCCCACCTACAGCGGCTTTACATCCTGTCTGACCAATGCCGGGTATTCCATCGTCCTCTCTCCACTGGTTCAGGACGAGCAAGGCATTTGGCGCATGGACTTCGAGGACATGGAGAAGAAGATCGTGGCCAACCACATTCACACCGCACTATTCTGCTCCCCCCACAACCCCACAGGCCGGGTCTGGGAGCGTTGGGAGCTGGAGAAGGCCATGGAGATCTTCCAGCGGCATGGTGTCTATGTTATCTCGGACGAGATCTGGTCTGATATCATCCGCCCCGGTCAGAAGCACATCCCCACACAGATGGTCAACAGCTACGCCAAGGAGCACACAGTGGCCCTCTATGCTCCCTCCAAGACGTTCAATCTGGCGGGCCTGATCGGGTCTTACCACATCATCTACAGCAAGTGGCTCCGAGATCGGGTGGATAAGGAGAGCTCCTTGTGCCACTACAACGAGATAAACGTACTTTCCATGCACGCCCTGATCGGCGCCTACAAGCCGGAGGGCTACGAGTGGGTGGATGAGTTGAACCAGGTACTCGCGAATAATGTGGACTTCGCCTGCGAACACATTTGGGAGCAATACAAAGGTATTCAGGTCACCAAGCCTCAGGGCACTTATATGCTTTTCCTCGACTGCACCAAATGGTGTGAAGCACATGGGAAGACCATTGAAGAGCTGCAAAAGGCTGGCTCTGATGTAGGGGTAGCTTGGCAGGATGGCCGCCGTTTTCACGGCCCCTGCCACATCCGCATGAATCTTGCCCTCCCCCTCTCCCGTGTTCAGGAGGCCTTCGCCCGCCTGGACAAGTATGTATTCAACGCCTGATAGATACAAGAGGCGGGGGGGGGGGGGGGGGGGGGGGGGGGGGG
>NZ_CAXSQB010000030.1:22857-43647 GCF_964239415.1 Clostridium sp. ATCC BAA-442
CCCCCCCCCCCCCCCCCCCCCCCCCCCCCGCCTTTGTATTTTTAGTTACCGCCGAACTCGTGGAAGAAGCGGTCGTGGATGACCTGCACTGCCCGGTCGGCCTCGTTGATATCCACCAGGACGGACACCTTGATCTCGCTGGTGGAGATCATGCTGATATTGATGCCCGCATTGTACAGGGCCTCAAACATTTTGGCCGCCACGCCGGGGTTGTGGACCATGCCCGCTCCCACGATGGAGACCTTGGCAATTTTGTCGTTGACATCCACATGGTCGAACTGAAGGAAATCCCTGTGCTCATCCAGGAGCTGCTTGCAGCGCTCCACATCCTGAATGCTCACGGTGAAGCTGATATCCTTAGTATTATTGCGGCCGATGGACTGGAGTATGAGGTCCACATTGATCCGCTCCTTGGCCAGCAGGGAGAAGATCTTGAAAGCGATGCCCGGCTCGTCGGCCAGCCCCACCACGGCCACACGGGCCACATTTTTATCGCAGGCTACGCCGCTGACGTGCAGTTTTTCCATGGTTTTTGCAACCTCCTTGACTTTGGTGCCGGGCTTGCCGGAAAAGCTGGAGAGGACCTCCAGGTTGACGCCGTAGCGCTTGGCCATCTCCACCGAACGGTTGTGGAGCACCTGGGCGCCCAGGGTGGCCAGCTCCAGCATCTCGTCGTAGGTGATCTCCTCCAGCTTCCGCGCCCCTTTGACGTGGCGGGGATCTGCGGTGTAGACGCCGTCCACGTCGGTATAAATCTGGCAGAGATCCGCGTGGAGCACAGCGGCCAGGGCCACCGCCGAGGTATCGGAGCCGCCCCGGCCCAGGGTGGTGATATCCTCATACTTGTTGAGGCCCTGGAAGCCGGTGACGATGACAATGGTGTTCTTGTCCAGCTCGGCCAGCACCCGCTCCGTATCGATGCGCTTGATGCGGGCGTCGCCATAAGAGGAGTTGGTGCGGAAGCCCGCCTGCCAGCCCGTCAGGGAGACCACCGGGTAGCCCATGGCCTCGATGGCCATGGCGCACAGGGAGCAGGAGATCTGCTCACCGGTGGACAGCAGCATATCCATCTCCCGCTTGGAGGCGTTGGGGTTGATCTCCGCGGCCTTGGCAATCAGATCATCCGTGGTGTCGCCCTGGGCGGAGAGGACCGCCACGACCCGGTGGCCCCGGCGGTAGGTCTCGGTTATGATGCGGGCCACGTTGCGGATGCGGTCGGCATCCGCGACGGAGCTGCCGCCGAATTTTTGAACGATGAGTCCCATTGGTATATGTACCCCCTAAATCAGGAATATCCGTCCGTCGCGGAGGAGGCGCGCTCCTCCGCGACATTCTATGCGCTCAGTCCAGCACCCGGAACATGGAGCCGGGCGTCATACCCGTCAGCCGGGCCTCCAGGGCAGCCCGGGTCATGGGCGGGGTGACCAGCGCGAACTCGTCCGCCGGCGCTCCGGGGCGGCTCAGCCGGGTACTGTCCGGGAAGGCGGCCTCCGCCGCCTGTACCCCGGTCCCCCGGAGGTACCAGCGGCTCTCCAGCCCGTCGGGCGGCACCGCCGTATCGTCCCCGCCCTCGGCCCAGAACATCCGCTTCTTCTCGTCCCGGTGCTTGGCCGCGTCGATCACGTCGGCCACCACGGCGGAGGCGGTGGGCAGCTTGCCCGCCCCCCGGCCGTAGAACATCACGTCGCCGATGGCGTTGCCCCGCACGGAGATGGCGTTGAATACATCCTCCACACCGGAGAGGGGGTTCTCCCGGTCCACCAGGTGTGGGGCCACATAGGCGCACACCTTCCCGTCGGTCCGGCGAATAGCCCGCCCCAGCAACTTGAGCTTCTTTCCACAGGAGTCGGCATAGGCCACGTCGGCCAGGGTGACGCCGGTGATGCCCTCTGTGGGCACCTGCCGGGGGTAAATATGCCGCCCGAAAGCCAGGGAGGCCAGGATGCAGATCTTCCGGCAGGCGTCGTGGCCCTCAATGTCGGCGGTGGGGTCCTGCTCGGCGTAGCCGTTGGCCTGAGCCTCCCTCAGAGCCTCGTCAAAGCTCAGCCCCGCCCGGATCATACGGGTGAGGATATAGTTGGTCGTGCCGTTGAGGATACCGGTGATCTCCTCGATCTCGTTGGCGGCCAGGCACTGGTTCAGGGGGCGGATGATGGGGATGCCGCCGCCCACACTGGCTTCAAACAGATAGCTGACACCCTTCTCCTGGGCCAGCCGCAGCAGCTCGCAGCCGTGCTCCGCCACCAGCTCCTTGTTGGAGGTAATGACACTCTTGCCCGCCTGGAGGGCCCGGCGGGTGAAATCCAGCGCCACCTTGGCCCCGCCGATGGTTTCCACCACGATGGACACCTCAGGGTCCTGCTCAATCACGGAAAAATCGTGCACCACCTTGCCTGCAAAGGGGCTGTCTGGGAAATCCCGCACATCCAGAATATATTTCAGGCGGATCAGATCATCCACCTTGCCCTCGATGTGCCGCTCGTTGGTGTCCAGCACTTCAGCCACACCGGAGCCCACCACGCCAAACCCTAAAATTGCCACGTTCACCATTCTGTCTTCCTCCTGTCCGGGCCGTCAGCCCGCCAAAATCTCACAGCGCAGGACTCCCTCTATCTCCAGGGCCTGGTTCAGTAACTCCTCCAGCGCGATGCGCAACCCCGAGGTCTCCGCCCCCACCGTCACCGCAGCACAGCCGTTGCTTGGTATGGACTGGTTGATGGTAAGAATATTCCCACCCGTCTGGGCAAAGATATTCAAGACGGCGGACAACACCCCTGGTTCGTCCTTGAGCAGGAACTGAAAGGTGACGATCCGCCCATGCAACATGTCATTGAAGGGCCGCACCGCATCCTTGTATTTATAAAATGCGCTACGGCTGATGCCCACCTGCCGGGTGGCCAAGTGAACCGTGTCCACCTCGCCGGTTTCCAACAGCCGCTTGGCCTCCGCCACCTTCAGAAAAATCTCTGGCAGTGCGCTGGACTCCACGATGAAATAACTGGGTGACTTACCCATTCTATGTACCTCCCGCCCATATGTCCACGTGAGAAAGCCATTTGTTTATCCTTTGTGGTCTATTGTAGCACACCCTCCCGCCCGCCGCAAGGGCAAAGCCCCTGCCAACTCTGCCGATTTCTGCCGATCCGCCCATGCCGTTTTTGTGTATTCTCACCGACTTTCAGGAGAGGAGGCTGTCTTTTGCCGGAAAACAGACACCTGCGCTTTCTGCTCCGCCTGCTCTATGCCGCCCTGGCCCTGGCCGGATTGTGGCTGGCCCTGCGCTTTCTCCTCCCCTGGCTGCTCCCCTTCCTGCTGGCCTTCGGCCTTGCCGCCCTGCTGGAGCCCGCCGTACGCCTTCTGATGGAGCGCCTGCACCTGCCCCGGCGGGGCGCCGCCGCACTGTGTACCGCGGCTCTCACCGCCGCTGTTCTGGGAGGGCTGGCGCTGGTGGTATGGCGGGTAGGCTACGAACTGTCCCTGCTGTTGGGCCGCCTGCCCACCCTGCTGGCCGGGCTGCCCACGCTGGCCGACGGGCTGGAGCGCTGGGCCTACCGGTTCCTCATCGCCCTGCCCGTTCAGTTCCAAACCCTGGCCCGTGATGCCCTGGAGGGCCTTCTGGAGCAGAGCATTGCCCTGCCCAACCGCTTTTATGACGCCCTGGCCGGGGCGGTGACAGGGCTGGCTTCGGCCCTTCCCGCCGCCGCTCTTTTCCTCTTTACGACAGTTTTGGCCACCTATTTCACCAGCGCAGGCCGTCCCGCTCTGCTGGACGGCCTGCGCCGCCGCCTTCCCCCGCCGTGGCGGACACGGCTGGGCCGGGTGGCCGGCGGTCTGAGGGAGGCGCTGGGCGGCTGGCTGAAAGCCCAGGGCCTGCTGATGCTGATCACCTTCGGCGAGCTCGCCGCCGGTTTCCTGCTGCTGCGGGTGGAGCTGTCCCTCCTTCTGGCCGGACTTGTGGCTCTGGTGGACGCCCTGCCGGTCTTCGGTACAGGCACCGTACTGCTGCCCTGGGCAGTGCTCGCCCTGTTGGGGGGCGACGTGCGGATGAGCGTGGGCCTGCTGGTGCTTTACTCCGTTATCTCTCTCGTGCGAAGCCTGCTGGAGCCCCGTCTGGTGGGGGCGCGGGTGGGGCTCCCTCCCCTGGCTGCCCTGGTCTGCATGTATGTGGGCTTTCAGGCGCTCGGAGTTCTTGGAATGCTTCTCGCCCCACTGGCCGCCGTGCTGGCCCGGCAGCTCTGGGATTCCGGCCTCCTGCACAGCCTGTTCGGACCTTAAACAAACAGCCCGCGGCACATGCCGCGGGCTGTTTGTTTCTTTATTTCGTACCGTCCGCCGGGATATAGGGCTCGTCCGGGGGCGTCTCCACCGGCGTGGGTACGGGAGACGGTGTGGGGCTTGTGCTGGTCTCGGGTGGATTGGGCTGGCCGCTCTCCCCGGGAGACGGGGTCTCAGACGGCTGTCCTGCGTTGGGCCAGGTGGCCGGGTTCTCCGGGTCAAAATTCTCGTACCTGGGGTCGTTGACCGGCGGCCAGGTAGAGGGATCACTGATCACAAAGCTGTTGGGATCATACTCCTCCGGCTCCTGGGGCTGGGGCGCGGTGGTGTGGACGTCACAGGTCCCCTGGGCCTCCAGGAAGCTGTAGAGGTAACTGCTGTCCTTGGCGGCGGCCCCGCCCACGCTCTCCCGGCTGTAATCCAGGATGCCGATGGTCTTGACCGTGCCCTCCGTGACTCCTGCGCCCTCGTCGGCCTGCCGGGGACAAAACTCTCCCGCCAGATGATACAGGCCCTCAATCGCCGTGCCGTCGCCGCCCAGCACCGGGCTGCCGGTGCAAACCTCCACCTCCTTGTGGAGACTACAGGTTTCGGCGGGCACGTCGTCGCTGAACAAGGTGAAGGTGCGGGCCCGGCTTCCCCTGGGATCGTTCAGGCAGGCCTCAGTGGCCCGCAGGCCGCTGTCCATGCAGATGCTGACGCTCTTCTGTTCACTGCCGGCGGCCGGGAAGGACTTGTTCTCCAGCCCCTCATGGATGGGGGCCATGACCTTCTTCCACATGGACACTGCCGGGTTATTGCTGGAGCTGATGCGCTCCGGGTTGTTATAGCCCACCCAGACCGCGGCGGTATAGTAGGGAGTATAGCCCACAAACCACTTATCGTTATTGGAGTTGGTGGTACCGGTCTTGCCGGCCACCGTCATACCTGAGAGCTGGGCCCCGGTGCCGGTTGCCCCGCCGAATTTCCCTGTAACCACATTTTTCAGCATGTCGTTGATATACCAGGTGGTCTCCTCGGAGAGAACCGCCTCGGGCTGATTCTGGGTATTGTCCAGCAGAACCTCCTCCGTGCCGTCGTCCAGCACACGGGTGACCTTGGTGTAGGTGCGGGGCTCCACATACAGGCCGTTGCGTGGGAACACGGAGTAGGCGGCGGCCATGTCTACCACACTCACGCCGTCGGTGAGGCCGCCCAGAGCGAGCTGGCTGGCCCCCAGGTCGTTCATCACCTGTCCGTTGACGGTGCGGCCGTCCTCCAGGTCGATATGGAACTTCTCCTCCATGAACTGGAAGGAATTTTCCACACCCAGGTTCTGTAGGGTGCGCACGGCCACCGGGTTGGAGGACACCTCCAGCGCCGCCGCTACGGTCATCCTACCCCGGTAGGTCTGGGGGTTGTTCAGCGGCCAGGCCTTGCCGCTGAGGAGCTGCACCGGATAGTCGTCAAAAGCGGATGCAGGACTGATCACCCCGCTCTCCAGAGCGGGCGCATAGACGCTCAGCGGCTTGATGGAGGAGCCCGGCTGCCGCAGGGAGCGGCTGGCGTAGTTCCAGCCCCGGTTGCTGCTCTTTTCGCCCAGGGCGCCGGCCAGCCCAACGATGTTGCCCTGGGGGTCGATGATTACGATGGCCGACTGGATCGCCTGCCCCGACTTGCTGGTGAGCTGAAGGTTGCTGCGGTCGGAGTAGACCGACTCCACGATGGACTGGATCTCCGGGTCCACACAGGCGTAAATATTCAGTCCGCCGGAGGTGACCATGTCGGAGGCCACCTGCTCGGAGTAGCCGTACTTCTCTATGAGGTCGTTCATCACGTCGGTGATGACCTGCTCGTCATACCAGTTGTAGATGGTGGCGGGCCTGGCCTCATCGGTGCTCCGTTCCAGATGGGAGGCCAGATCATCAATTTCGGCCATGGCCTCGTCGTACTCGGACTGGTTGATGCTCCCCAGCTCCAGCATCTTGCCCAGAACCAGCCTTGCGCGGTACTGGTTGTTCTCCAGATAGCGGTAGGGATTGTAGGCCGAGGGGTTGTTGGTGATGGAGATCAGGCTGGCGCACTCGGCCAGATCCAGCTCCGACAGCTCCTTGCCGAAGTAGTTCTGAGCCGCCGTGGCCACGCCGTAGCAGCCCTCTCCCAGGTAAATATAGTTGAGGTACCACTCCAGAATCTGCTCCTTGGAGTAGGTCTTGTCGAAGTCCAAGGCGGTAAAGATCTCCAGAATCTTCCGTTTTACCGTCACATCGTCGTACTGGGTGGCATTCTTGATGAGCTGCTGGGTGATGGTGGAGCCGCCCTGGATATCGCCGCCGGTGAACATGAGCAGCACCCCCTTGAGGGTACGCTTCCAGTTGACGCCGTGGTGCTTCCAGAACGTCTCGTCCTCGATGGCCACGGTGGCGTTGATCAGATTATCTGGGATCTCCTCAAAGTCGACCAGTTGGCGGTTTTCTGTTCCATGGAGGGACAGGTGCTCCACATATTCCCCCGTAGTGGAATCCTTATAATAGATCGTACTGGTCTGGTTCATGACGAAATTGGCCTCCAGATGGGCCTGCGGGATGATGACCGTCTTGATGTAGACCGCGGCAAAGCAGAGCAGGATAGCCCCCGTGATCACGCAGATCAGGAGGAAGGTGCCCAGCACCTTCCCTACCGTGCCCGCAACCACCGCAGCCGTGGACGGCCGCCTCCGCTTCCTGCCCCGGTTCGGATTGGAGCCCTGATTGGATGTTGACGCCAAAATGACACCTCCGTTTTTCGGTGGAACACGTATGCTTGCAGGATCGCCCCATCGCATGCGGCGATTGCTGATATTATAGCATATTCCTCCAGCTTGTCCACCCTAATTCTTTCCAATAAAGGATGAATATAGGCTTCGTCAAAAATTTGGCAGATCCCACTCTTGCATTTTTGGGCGCAACAGGCTACAATAAGAGACGAAGAAAAGGAAGGTATGGTGCCCAATATGAGTGAAGAATTTGGCCCTGATTTCATCACCGTCACTGATGAGGACGGCAATGAATTTGAGCTGGAGCATCTGGACACACTAGAGTACAACGGCCAGACCTACATGGCCTTTTTCCCGGCCGTGGAGGGGAAAGAGGACGGCTCTGTAGAGGATGTGGATCTGGATGAGGAATACGGCCTGGTGATCCTCAAGGTGATCGAGGCAGACGGCGAGGAACAGCTCTCCACCCTGGACAGTGAGGAGGAGCTGGAGCTGGTGTATCAGCAGTTTATGGAGTCCCTCTTCGCGGAGGAGGACGGCTCGGACGCATAATTTTTTCCTGCTCGGTGCGTGACGGGTTTTATTTAAACCCACATCTCTGAAACGGGATGCCCACCTCATGGCGTGGACTGCAGGCCTCCCGGCGCCCCTCCGAGGGACGGCTGGAAGTTGGAAGCAACGAAGCGACATGGAGGCAACCCACCTGCCACTTTGTGCAGGTTTTAAATGGATCCGCACGGCCAGAGCGGGGCCCCCACGAAACGCTGTTTCGTGGGGTTTTTCTTATTTCCGGCATTTGAACAAAGTGTAAAACCTGTTTTCGCTCTTGAAAGAGTGCGGCATTTCCTGTATAATGTCAGAATGTCTATAGCCAGGCCCCCTGCTCCCGCGGGGGGACACTTATGAGAGGACTGAAGCTACAAATGAGCGCATCCAGAGAAAAGAAATCGCGCCAGAGCGACCCGACACAGGGCCTGACTCAAAAGGAGAGGAAGGAGCTCCAGGAGCAGCAGGCCGCCAAGCGCAAGGCCGTTGTCTATACGGTCATCGGTGTCATTGTTGCCGTGCTGGTGGCCGCCCTGCTGATCTGGCACTCCGGCATCTTCCAGCGCGGCAAGACCGCTCTGACGGTGGGCGGCCGCGATTACTCCGTCACCGATGTCAACTATTATTTCACCTATTATATGAATCAGGCATACAGCACCAGCGGCGGCGCTTTTGATCCCAGCAAGGATCTCCGAACCCAGTATACGGACGAGGAGCAGACCAAGAGCTACTTTGACCAGTTCCTGGACAGTACCATTGAGCAGTTGAAGAAGATCTCTGCCCTGGAGACCGCCGCCTCTGAGGCCGGCTACACCCTGTCCGACGATGACAAGGCCTATGTGGATGAGGCCATCTCCTCCACCAAAAAGGCTGCCGAGTCCTACGGCTATGCCTATGACGGCTATCTGAAGGCCATGTACGGCAAGTATATGACCCCCTCCGCCTTCAAGACCTGTGTGGAGCGGGAAGCTCTGGTGAACGGTTACCAGAGCGCCTACGCCGACAGCCTGGGCATTACCGACGAGGACATTCAGGCCTACTATGAGGAGAATGCCTCCACGCTGGACACCTACGACTACCGCTATATCTATCTCAGCGGCAAGGCCGCGTCCACCACCGACGAGGACGGCAACACGGTGGAGCCCACTGAAGAGGAGACGAAGGCCGCCATGGAGGCTGCCAAGGCCAAGGCCGATGCGTTTGTGGCTGCGGTGAATTCCTCCGATGACAAGGAAACTGCCTTTGCCGAGCTGGCCCCCGACTATGTGTCTGAGGACGACAAGGAGGACTATGAGGCGGATCCCGACGCCTCCCTGCACACCGGCACGGTGGGCAGCAGCCTCTCCTATCAGAGCTTTGGCGAATGGCTGATGGATGACAGCCGCGCCAGCGGCGATGTGGGTGTGGTGGAGTCCAGCTCCGGCTACTACGCCGTCATGCTGTTGAACCGCTACCGGGATGAGACTGCCACTGCTGACATCCGACACATTCTCATCAAGGCCGAGGTGGCCGATGCCGATGACCCCGCCACCGAGGACGTGGACGAGAGCAAGGTGCCCACTCAGGAGGCCCTGGACGCCGCCAAGGCCGAGGCCGAGGACATCCTGGCCCAGTGGGAGGCGGGCGACAAGACCGCCGAGTCCTTCGGCGCGCTGGCCGAGGAATACTCCGACGATCCCGGCTCCAACACCAACGGCGGCCTGTACGAGCAGGTCGCGCCCGGCGTGATGTTCGAGGGCTTCAACGACTGGATCTTTGCCGACGGCCGCGCCATCGGCGACACCGGTCTGGTGGAGAATCCCCAGGACGGCCAGCAGGGCTGGCACATCATCTACCTGGAGGGCTGGGACGAGCCCGTCTGGAAGCTCACCGGCAAGAACGCGCTGACCAATGAGAAGCTGAACACCTGGCTGGAGGGCCTGACGGAAAACATGGAGGCCACCCAGGGCGCCGGCGTCAAGTACCTCGGCGAGTAAGAGACATCATGGGACAGGCGGGCGGAGCGCTGCTCCGTCCGCCTGTTTTTGGAAAGGGATGAACTGCATGGACGAGAGGTTTCTCCGCACAGAGATGCTTTTGGGCCCCCAGGCCATGGAGCGCCTGGCTGCCGCCCACGTAGCCGTGTTCGGTCTGGGCGGCGTGGGAAGCTGGTGCGCCGAGGCCCTGGCCCGCTCCGGCGTGGGCGCCCTCACGCTGGTGGACCACGACACGGTGGGTCTGACCAACCTGAACCGCCAGGTGGAGGCCACCCGCTCCACCCTGGGCCAGCCCAAGGCCCAGGCCATGGCCGACCGTATCCGCGACATCAATCCGGACTGCCGCCTCACCATCCGGGCGGAGAAGTATGAGGCGGGGCGGCGGGAGGACTTCTTCGACCAGCCGCTGGACTACATTGTGGACTGCATCGACCTGGTGTCCTGCAAACTGGATTTGATCGAGACCGCCCTCACCCGGGGCGTCCCCATCGTCTCCTCCCTGGGCACAGGCAACAAGCTGGACCCCGGCCTGTTCCGTATCACCGACCTGTCGAAAACCGAGGGCTGCCCCCTGGCCCGGGTGGTACGCAAGGAGCTGCGCGCCCGCGGCATCCTCCACCACCGGGTCCTCTGGTCGCCGGAGGAGCCGAAGGCCGCCCTCCAGCGGGAGGCGCCGCCCCCCGGCCGCCGCTCCGTCCCCGGCAGCGTGGCCTGGGTGCCTCCGGTGGCCGGGCTCATGCTGGCCGGAGAAGTGGTCCTGTCCCTTGCCGGGCTGCACGTATAAAGACATCCCTCCATTGGTAAACTAAAGCCAATGGAGGGATGTTTTTTGACGCAGAAAAAAGGCTCCCGGCTCCGCAGCGCGGCGGCTGGCGGAGCGGCCGGGCTGGCCAACGGCTTTTTCGGGGGCGGTGGGGGGATGCTGCTGGTGCCCCTCCTCACCCGCTGGTGTGGACTGGAGCAGCGCCGCGCCTTCGCCACGTCCATCGCCATTATCCTCCCCCTGTGCGCACTCTCGTCCGTCATCTACTGGGTTCGGGGCGGACTGGACTTTGGGCTGGCCCTCCCCTATCTGGCCGGCGGCCTGCTGGGCGGCTTCGTGGGTGGAAGGGTATTCAAGAAGCTGAATATGGTCTGGCTCCGCCGCGCCTTTGCCCTGCTTATCCTCTACGGCGGCGTCAAGGCGCTGTTCTTCTGATGGCGTGGCCCATCTCCCTCCTGGCCGGCGCCGTCACCGGCGTGCTCTCCGGCTTCGGAATCGGCGGCGGCACCCTGCTGCTCATCTATATGACTGCCTTTGCCGGGGTACCCCAGAATCTGGCCCAGGGCGTCAACCTGCTCTACTTTCTTCCCACTGCCGCCACCGCCCTGCCCGCCCACATCAAAAATGGCTATATCGACCGTCAGACCGTCTGGCCCGCCGTCCTGGCCGGGCTGGCGGGCACCGCTCTGGCCGCCTGGGCCGCCACCGGCCTGGATGTGGAGCTGCTCCACCGCTGCTTCGGCGGTTTCCTGATCGTGGTGGGGCTGCGGGAGCTGTTCAGCCGCTCGTAGGGATATCCATACGAACCATGTAGGGGCGGCCACAAGGTTCGCCCCTTCATCCGCCCCGCCGCCTGAAGGTCAGATATCCCTCCAGAATCAGCGTCGCCGCCACCGCGTCCACGGTTTTCTTATGCTGCTTCATCCGCTTGCCCGAGGCATGGAGGATGCCGTGGGCCTCCACCGTGGTGCGGCGCTCATCCCAGAGCACCGGCTTGAGGCCGCAGACCTCCTCCAGCCGGGCGGCAAAGGCCCGGTAGAGCTCGGCCCGGGGGCCTTCAGTGCCGTCCATATTCCGGGGGAAGCCCATTACCAGCTCGTCCACACTGTGCTCTTTCGCAAGGCGGGCCAGCTCCTCCGCCACCACCCCCTCCTTCCGGCTCTGGATCACCGTGGTGTAGCCGGCCAGCAGGCCGGTGGGATCGGAGATTGCCACTCCGGTGCGGGCATCGCCGTAATCGATGGCCATAATACGCAAATCTACCACTCCTTTTCCGTACCACTATAGCGTACTTTTTGGGAAAAAACAAGGAAAAAGCGCTTGACTTCCCATATGAGCTGTGATAGACTTGATACACCTATGAAAAAGGGCTCTTTTTTTGTGCGCATTTTTACGGTGTGATGACGTACAAAACCCTTCCCTCACTGTGAGGACATAGGGAGGCAAGCATGCCGAATCCGCACCGTGACGTAACATAGTGGGCGCAGTCTATGCGCCTTTACGTTGCTGGATTCGGCCCAAGGGCTGTGTCCAGCTTTTTTGCTGCGCGCGGTCAAACAATGAAGGAGGTGCCGAACATGGCGAAGGCCGGCAACCGGGTGAAGATCACTCTGCGCTGCTCCGAGTGCAAGCAGCGGAACTACAACACCAACAAGAACAAGAAGAACACTCCCGACCGTCTGGAATTGAACAAGTACTGCCCCTTCTGCAGGAAGCACACGGTTCATAACGAAACCAAGTAATGAGTGCTGCTATGGCTCAGAAGAAAGAAGGGTTAAACGGAATGTCTGAAAACGAGAAGCTCGAGCAGGCCGCCGACCAGGCTGCCGACAAGCCCGCGAAAACCGATAAGAAAAAGGACGTCAAGGCTGACAAGAAGAAGCCCGGCGTGTTCGCTCGCATCGGCAAGTGGTTCAAGGATATGAGGAGCGAGCTGAAGAAGGTCCAGTGGCCCACCCGCAAGCAGACCGTCAACAACACCGTCATCGTGATCATCTGCTGCATTATCGTTGGCATCTGTATCTGGCTGTTCGATGCCCTCGCCGGCGCCGTGATTACCGCCCTGCTGGATCTCTTTGGTAAGGGTTAAGGTGCGACATGGCTGACAATGCGAAGTGGTATGTGGTTCATACCTATTCCGGCTATGAGAACACCGTGGCCGCCAGTATCGAGAAGGCCGTGGAGAACCGCGGCCTGCGCGACCTGATTCAGGAGGTCAGCATCCCCCTGGAGACGGTCACCGAGATCACGGATAACGGCCCAAAAACCGTGGAGCGCAAGGTCTTCCCCGGCTACGTGCTGGTGAAGATGGTGATGACCGACGACACGTGGCATCTGGTGCGCAACATCCGCGGCGCAACCGGCTTTGTCGGCTCCGGCAACAAGGCCATCCCCCTGACGGACGAGGAGATCGCCGCCCTGGGCGTGGAAAAGCGCGAGGTGGTGGTCGGCTATCAGGTGGGCGACAACGTCAAAATCACCGACGGTGCTCTGGAGTCCTTCCTGGGCACGGTCGAGGAGATCGACCTGGACCGCAGCAAGGTCCGGGTGGTGGTCTCCATGTTCGGCCGCGAAACCCCCGTCGAGCTTGAGCTGGACCAGGTAGAACCTGTCCAGGACTGAGCTCCGGGCCGGGCGGCCCATTCCCCGCACGTGGGAGGGACTGCACCGCAGTTCCGCTTCCAACCACATTTATCGTAGGAGGTGCTGTTTCAAATGGCACAGAAAATTACTGGTTATGTGAAACTTCAGATTCCCGCGGGCAAGGCGACTCCCGCGCCCCCCGTCGGTCCCGCCCTCGGTCAGCACGGCATCAACATCGCCGCGTTCACCAAGGAGTTCAACGAGCGCACCAAAAACGACGTGGGCCTGATCATCCCCGTGGTGATCACCGTCTACGCCGACCGCTCCTTTACCTTCATCACCAAGACTCCCCCCGCCGCCGTTCTCATCAAGAAGGCGTGCAACATCGAGTCCGGCTCCGGTGTGCCCAACAAGACCAAGGTGGCCACCATCAGCAAGGAGGATGTCCGCAAGATCGCCGAGACCAAGATGCCTGACCTGAACGCGGCCAGCATCGAGGCGGCCATGAGCATGATCGCCGGCACCGCCCGCTCCATGGGCATCGTCGTGGGCGACTAAGGCGAAGGAGGGAAAGAGCAATGTTTAGAGGCAAGAAATACCAGGAGAGCGCCAAGCTGATCGACAAGGCCGCTCTGTATGATACCGCTGAGGCCATGGAGCTGGTCGTGAAGACCGCCCCCGCCAAGTTTGACGAGACTGTCGAGCTCCACGTGAAGCTGGGCGTTGACTCCCGTCACGCCGACCAGCAGGTGCGCGGCGCCATCGTCCTCCCCCACGGCACCGGCAAGACCCAGCGCGTGCTGGTCTTCGCCAAGGGCGACAAGGCCGAGGCCGCCAAGGCCGCCGGCGCCGACTTCGTGGGCGAGATGGACCTGGTGGAGAAGATTCAGAAGGAGAACTGGTTCGACTATGACGTGGTCGTGGCTTCTCCCGACATGATGGGCGTTGTGGGCCGTCTGGGTAAGGTCCTGGGTCCCAAGGGCCTGATGCCCTCCCCCAAGGCTGGCACCGTCACCCCCGACGTGGCCAAGGCCGTCACCGAGATCAAGGCTGGTAAGGTGGAGTACCGTCTGGACAAGACCAACATCATCCACTGCCCCATCGGCAAGGTCTCCTTCGGCGCCGAGAAGCTCACCGAGAATTTCAACGCTCTGATGGGCGCCATTGTCAAGGCCAAGCCTTCCGCCGCCAAGGGTCAGTACATCCGCTCCTGCGTGTGTGCTTCTACCATGGGCCCCGGCGTGAAGATCAATTCCGCGAAGCTGATGTAACAAGAAGCGCGGGGGCCCGTGGAGCAGCCGCACAGCGCACCCCGCAGACGAAAAAGCAGTTGCGCCGCAGGCGCAAGGTGTTTTTCGCGGAGGGGTAAGCAGTGTGGCGTCGCGCAGCCGCCGCAGCGTGACAAGAAGCGCGGAGGGTAGGCGCATAGGGGAGCTAAGAGGACATGGAGGCGAAAAAACAGGCTGGGCGAAGCCCAGCGGCATTTTTCGCGGAATGGCCGCTTAGCAACCCGGCCATGCGCCCAACCCGCAGCGTGACAGCGTCGCCGCAAGCTCCAGATCCTTCGCTTCCCCGCAAGCGGCAAAGCTCACTCCTTCCGCCGCGGCTCCTTTTCCCCACGCGAACCGCTTCACTGGGTTCGCATGGGGGCCCCGAGGGTGAGAGAGCAACGGAAACGGGACGAGTTCGCCGCAAGCGGCAGAGCTCGCTTCCGCCGCCGGGCTTCGGCGGGGCCCCGAAAAGGGGAAATGTCCTGCAGCGTAGGGGCGGGCGCCATCCCCCCCCCGCGGGCCGATGTGGGCATCGACCCCTACACACGGAAGAAGGGCACAGATGTACCTCTTCGTCGTAAGCGGCGGATACGGGCCGGCAGGCCCCGCAAAAAAATGTCATTTTCGGACAGGTTGTGCTTGACACAGCCTGTCCGGGATGATATACTATTAACCGTGTTCAAAGACAGCAGGTGGGCGCAAGCCGGAAATCCTGCCGAGAATGCAGCCACAACGGGATGAAATTCTTTGTGCTGTTTTCGCTTGCTTTGAATGCGAAAACAGCTTTTTTGTTGCGTCTGCATCGGAAAAGTTGGACTCAATCTCAACGGAGGTGAATTCTAAATGCCTAACGCAAAGGTTCTCAGCGAGAAGCAGGCCATCGTGGCCGAGCTGACCGAGAAGCTCAAGACCGCCAGCAGCGGCGTGCTTGTGGACTACAAGGGAATCACTGTGGCTCAGGACACCGCTCTGCGCGCCGAGTGCCGCAAGAACGAGCTGGACTACGCCGTCGTGAAGAACACCCTGGTGCGTTTCGCCATCAACAATGTCGGTCTGGAGGAGATGGATTCCGTGCTCAACGGCACCACTTCCCTGGCCCTGTCTCACGGCGATCCCATCGCTCCCATGCGCGTCATCAACAAGTTCGCCAAGCAGTTCAACGGTGAGAAGTTCACCATCAAGGCCGGCTTCATGGACGGCAAGGTCCTGTCCCTGGACGAGATCAAGGCTCTGGCCGAGCTGCCCTCCAAGGAGGTTCTGCAGGCTCAGGTTCTGGGCACCATGCTGGCCCCCATCACCAGCTTGGCCATCGTCATCAAGGCCATCTGCGAGCAGAAGGGCGGCTCTGTCGAGGCCGCCGAGGCTCCCGCGGAAGCGGCTGCCGAGTAACTCGACACACATTTTTACAAACATTTATTTAGGAGGTTACCTATCATGGCTTCTGAGAAAATCAATGCCCTCATCGAAGAGGTTAAGGGTCTGACTGTTCTGGAGCTTTCCGAGCTCGTCCACGCTCTGGAGGAGGAGTTCGGCGTCTCCGCCGCCGCTATGGCTGCTCCCGCCGCCGGCGGTGCTGCTGCTCCCGCTGCTGAGGAGAAGACCGAGTTCGACGTGGTGCTGGCCGAGGTCGGCGCCGAGAAGATCAAGGTCATTAAGGCTGTCCGTGAGATCACCGGTCTGGGCCTGGCCGAGGCCAAGGCTGCCGTTGAGGCTGCCCCCAAGGCCATCAAGGAGGGCGTCTCCAAGGACGAGGCCGAGGAGCTGAAGAAGAAGCTGGAAGAGGTCGGCGCCAAGGTCGAGCTGAAGTAAGCTTTTTCACTCGCTTACCAAAAAGAGCTGTATCCCGTCTGGGATACAGCTCTTTTTTCGTGTTAGGCCTCCAGTCCCCTCCAAGCGGCAAAGCGCCGCCAGAGCAGACAGGCCAGCCAGCCGCAGAACAGGCCCACCAGCACCCCGGCCAGCACATCACTGGGGAAGTGGACCCCTACATACAGCCGTGAGAAGCCCATCAGGGCGGCCAGCACCACCGCCGTCACCCCCATCCACCGGCGGGGCAGAGTGCGGCACCAGGCCGACGCTGCGGCGAAGGAGGCGCTGGTGTGTCCTGAAGGGAAGGAGTTGGGGTCGTGCTCCGCGATCAGAGGCGTCAGCCCCTCCACCGTCAGCCAGGGCCGGGGGCGCTCCACCAGGTGCTTGAGAATCCCGTTGGTGAACATCAGGCTCAGCAGCAGGGCCATCAGGCCAGCTGCCCCCGCCTTCCGGGTCTTTTTGAAGCAGAGCAGAAGGACGGACAGGGCAATCCACATCAGTCCGCTGTCACCCAGATGGGTGTAGAGCGTAAACAGGGGTGTCAGGACGGCGTTGCGCACCGCCTCCTGGAGCCAGAGCAGGATGCCTCCGTCCAGATTCAGAAACCATTCGGGCATATTGTTTCCTCCATATAGGAGAAGGGCGGCGACATGGCTGCCGCCGCCCCTCTGTGTTCTTTTGTCTTACTGAGCATCGGCCGCAGCCGCGCCGTCCCCCCACTCGCAGTCCAGAATGACGCCATTCATCAGCTCAAACTTGTCGGTCTTTACCGTATGGGTCTTACCCACACGCACCTCCTGGGTGCCGATCTCTGTGGTAATGGGGTTGACCACGTTGCACTCGATGGTGAAGAGCAGGTCTATGGTGCCCTCATCCACCGGAATTTCCAGGGTGCCGTCAGTGGTATCCACCGTCACGGTCTGCTCATGGGCCCTCGGCTCCACAGAAACCACCTGGCCATCCAGCATCTCGCCGGAGGCCATCAACTGGCCGGGGATGTATTTCTGGATATTGTCGTAGACCTCCTGCTCCACACCCTTGACCAGCACGGTATAGGTCACCTGGGTCTTGCCGGGATTGATGCCGCCGCCCCCGTCCTTGCCCAGGAACTTCACGCCCAGCACCACTACGGCCACAAGGACCACCAGAATCACCAGCAGATCCACAATGTTGAGCTTGCCAAACAATCTTCCCTTTTCGTCTATCATCTTTTGTAACCTCCGAGGTTGTAAATTGACATAATACTTGGTACAATGATACTTGCATATTGTACCATACTTCCCTACCCTGAAACAAGTCTTTTCTTTGTCCGGAGGTTTTCATATATGAAAGTCATCACTCTGATTTCCGGCGGCGACAGCGGCGGAGCCAAGACTCACGTCCACTCCCTGCTGCAAAACCTCTCCCGCACCATCGAGGTGACCATGGTCTGCTTTCTGGAGGGCCCCTTTGCCCAGGAGGCCCGGGAGCTGGGCATCCCTACAGTGGTGCTCTCCGGCCGCAATCTGCTGCGCACATACTGCACCCTCAAACGGATGATCCGTGAGGGGGGCTATCAGCTTATCCACTGCCACGGCGCACGCGGCAACATGATGGGCGCCCTGCTGCGCCGCTCCACCGGTCTGCCGGTGGTGACCACTGTCCACTCCGACTACCGGCTGGACTATCTGGGCCGCCCCCTCTCCCGCCTCACCTACGGCACCATCAACACCATCGCCCTGCGCCGGCTGGACTACCGTATCGGCGTGTCCGACGCCATGACCGACCTGCTCATCAAGCGGGGCTTTGATCCCGACAGGCTGTTCACCATCTACAACGGCATCGACTTCACCCCCCGCACCCCTGCCCTGAGCCGTGAGGAATACTTCCGCTCCGTGGGGCTGGAGGCCGATGGGGACAGTGTAGTGGTCGGTATCGCCGCCCGTCTCAACCCGGTCAAGGACATCGCCACCCTGGTCCGGGGCTTTGCCAAGGCCCATCGGGAGTGCCCCAATCTGCGGCTGCTCATCGCCGGCGACGGTGAGCAGATGTCCATGCTCAAGGGGCTCGCCGCTGAGCTGGGGGTGGAGCGGCAGGTGTGCTTCGCCGGATGGGTCAGCGACACCGACAGCTTCTACCACGCCATCGACATCAACACCCTCACCTCCCTGTCAGAGACCTTCCCCTACTCTCTTACCGAAGGGGCCCGGGCCGCCCTGCCCACCATCGCCAGCCGGGTGGGCGGCGTCCCCTACCTCATTGAGCACGGCGTCCATGGCCTGCTGTTCGAGGCGGGCGACGCGGATACCCTGGCCCGCCACCTGATTACTCTGGCCAAGGACCCCACCCTCCGCCAACACCTGGGGGAGCGGCTCTATCAGCGGGGCAGGGAGGATTTTTCCCTGGAGAGCACCCTGGAGCGCCAGCTCAACATCTATGAGACCATTCTCCGCCGCCAGAGCCGCAAGAAGGGCCGCCGGGACGGCGCCCTGGTATGCGGCGCCTACGGCCGGGGCAACGCCGGCGACGACGCCATCCTGGAGGCCATTGTCACCGAGCTGCGCCAGATCGACCCGGATCTCCCCATCTGGGTGCTCTCCCGCAACCCGGACGACACCCGCCTCACCTACCGGGTCAACTCCATCTACACCTTTGCCTTCCCCCGCTTCCTGTGGCGGATGCGCAAAACCCACCTCTACATCAACGGCGGCGGCTCCCTGATGCAGGATGTGACCAGCCACCGCTCCCTGTGGTTCTACCTGTTTACCATCTCCTGGGCCAAGCGGCTGGGCAATCAGGTGATGATGTACGGCTGCGGCATCGGCCCCATCCACTCCCCCGCCAACCGCCGCAGGGCCTCCCGCGTGCTCCAGAAGAGCGTGGACGCCATCACCCTACGGGACACACACTCCGCCGAGGAACTGGAGGACATGGGGGTGACGAAGCCGCAGGTCATCCTCTCCGCCGATCCCACGGTGATCCTCCCCGCCGCACCGGCCCAAGTGGTGGACGGCATTCTGGAGAGTCAGGGGATTGACCCCCACGGCCGCTACATCGGCTTCGCCCTGCGGCCCTGGCCGGGGTTTGAGGCCAAGGCCGCCGTCTTCGGCGCCGCGGCAGACTACGCCTATGAGACGTACGGCCTCACCCCTGTCTTTCTGCCCATCGAGCGGCGTCTGGACGTGGGGGGGGCCCAGTTGGCCGCCCAGCACATGAAGGCCCCCCACTACATTCTTCCCCAGACCGGCCGCTCCGACCACACCATCGGTCTGTTCGCCCGGATGCAGGCGGTGGTCTCCATGCGGCTCCACGCCCTGGTCTTCTCCGCCGGTCAGGGTGTGCCCCTGGTGGGCGTGGTCTACGACCAGAAGATCAGCTCCTTCCTGTCCTACATCGGACAGGATCTCTACACCGGGCTGGACGAGGTGACGGAGGAGGCCCTGCGGTCCCACATCGACGCGGCCTGCGCCCGCATCGGGGATGAGGCCTTCCTCTCCGGCGGCGTGGAGCGGCTGCGCCAGGTGGAACGGCGCAACAGCGAGACCGCCCGGATGCTGCTGGAGAGGTGAGGGACGTGAGACAGATTCTCTGCCTGTCTGCTGACCCCTGGCGCACTATCCCCACCCGCACCCAGCAGCTTATGACCCGCATGCGGGACGCCCAGGTGCTCCTGTTCGAGCCGCCGGGAAAATACTCCCGACAGCCGGGCCGCAGGGTGCGCCCCGGTCTCACGGTCTGCGCCCTCCCCCCGGTGCTGGAGGCGGAGGAGCGGCACCGCCTCCTGTTCCGCCTTCACTACCGCAAACTGGGTAAGTTTATCCGCCGCCAGATGGAGCACCACCGTTTTAAGGAGCCGCTGCTGTGGTGCACCGCGCCGGAGCACATCCACCTGCTGGACGAGGTGCCCCACCGGGGTGTGGTCTACGACTGCGACCGGGACTGGCCCGACCAGTCCCCCCGGTGGGAGAGCGATCTGGCCCTGGCCGCCGATGTGGTCTTTGCCGCCTCCCAGGGGCTCATTGACCACCTCTCCCCCTGCAACGACAACATCGCCCTGCTACCCAACGGGGTGAACCACCCCATGTTTACCCGGCCCCCCGCCGAGCTTCCGCCGGAGCTGCGGGGGCTCTCCAGCCCCATTCTGGGCTATACCGGCACCCTGTGGCGGGATCTGGACCTCGCCCCCGTTCTGTACGCCGCCCAGGCCATGCCGGCCTGCACCTTCGTCTTTCTGGGCCGCCGGGAGAAGAACCCCATGGCCGAGCTGCTGGAGCGGCTGCCCAACGTCCGCCTCCTGGGGCGGCGGGCGCCGGTGGAGGTGCCCGACTACCTGGCCCGCTTCGACGTGTGCCTCAACCTACTGCGCCGCTCCGAGCAGGGCAACGACGTGGTGCCCTGCCGCATCTACGAATACCTCTCCTCCGGCAAGCCCGTGGTGTCCATGCTCTTTCCCGAGCAGGTGGAGCACTTCCCCGACGTAGTGTACGGCGCCCACTCCCCAGAGGAATTCGCCGCCCTCTGCCGCCGCGCCCTGGCGGAGACCGGCGACTGGGCCAAAAACCGCCGCCGGGAGCACGGGGCCGCCGCCGCCTGGTCGGCCCGCGCCGACGAGGTAACCCGTATTCTAGGTACCACCGGGCTCTATTGAGGTATGAGCGATGGGGCCTCCAATTTCTCTCACATACAACACCCCCTGTCCCCGTAGAATGGGGACAGGGGGTGTTGTCTTGTCTCTGTCTGATCTTTTCACACAGGCAGCCCACAATCCGGTACTGGGGCTGACCTGTCTGCTGGTGCTGGCCGTGGTGCTGGTCAACGGCTGGACCGACGCGCCGAACGCCATTGCCACCGTGG
>NZ_CAXSQB010000030.1:43706-45314 GCF_964239415.1 Clostridium sp. ATCC BAA-442
CCCCCCCCCCCCGCGGCTCTCTCCGCTCTCTGCGCGGCGCTGTGCGCCATTGTCCTTTGGGCCGTCCTGGCCTGGCGCTTCGGGGTGCCCACCAGTGAGAGCCATGCCCTGGTGGCCGGGCTCACCGGGGCCGCCCTGGCCCTGCCCGGCGGGCTGGACAACATCCGGGCTGGAGCCTGGGGACGGGTACTCCTGGGACTGGTCCTCTCCGTGGCGCTGGGCTGGTGGGTGGGCGGCCTGTGCCGCCGTCTGCTGGAGCGCCTGCACCCCTCCCTCCCCCTCTGCCGCCGGGGCCAACTGGCCGGGGCGGGCGCTATGGCCTTCCTCCACGGGGCCCAGGACGGTCAAAAATTTCTGGGCGTCTTCCTCCTGGGTGCCGCGCTGGCCCAGGGGGGCGGTGTGGGCCAAACCTTCTCCGTGCCCGGCTGGCTTATGCTGCTCTGTGCCGCCGTCATGGCCCTGGGTACCGCCATGGGCGGGCGGCGGATCATCGAAACCGTGGGTCGGGACATGGTGATTCTGGCCCCCCAGGAGGGTCTGGCCGCCGATCTGGGGGGCGGACTTTGCCTGCTCCTGTGTACGCTGGCCGGCCTTCCAGTGAGCACCACTCACGCCAAGACCGCCGCCATTCTCGGGGCCGGCTCCGCCGGCGGGGGGACGGTCAACCGCCGTGTGGCTGCCCGCATCGCCCTCACCTGGCTGTTCACCTTTCCCGGCTGCGGCCTGCTGGGGTTTTTGTTGGCCAGCCTCTTCCGTTCCCCCCTCTCCTGTGGTATACTGATGCCCGGTACGATTTTCTGACATTCGACACAGGAGGCTCCAACCATGTACCCCTACGACACAGTCATCTTTGATTTAGACGGCACGCTTCTGAACACCCTTCAGGATCTGGCCGACAGCACCAATTACGCTCTGGCGCTTCAGGGGATGCCCGCCCGAACGCTGGAGGAGGTTCGCCGCTTCGTGGGCAACGGCGTGGGGCGGCTCATCCACCGGGCCGTGCCCGAGGGGACGCCCGAGGAGGTGGAGGCCCGCGTCCTGGCCGACTTCCGCGCCCACTATACCCTGAATATGGAGCATAAAACCGCCCCCTACCCCGGCGTTCTGCCCCTGCTGGACCGTCTGGGGCAGGCCGGTATCCGCACTGCCGTGGTGTCCAACAAATTCGACAGTGCGGTAAAGGGCCTGTGCCATGCCTATTTTGGGACGCGCATCCCGGTGGCCATCGGCGAATCCCAGGGGGTAGCCCGCAAGCCCGCGCCAGACACGGTATTCCGCGCGCTGGAGGAGCTGGGCGCCGGAACCGGCCGGGCCGTCTATGTGGGCGACTCCGATGTGGACATCCAGACCGCCGCCAACGCCGGGCTGCCCTGCCTCTCGGTGAGCTGGGGCTTCCGGGACGCGGAGTTTCTCACCGCCCATGGCGCCCAGCGCATCGTGGACACCCCCCAGGCATTGGAGGCCCTGCTCCTCGGCGCATAAGGCCAAAAAGCACCCGCCATAGCAAAGCTATGGCGGGTGCTTTTTTTAATACATCAGGTTCTTCTCGGTCTCAGGGTCAAAGAGGTGGATGAGGTCGGGGCGGAAGGCAAAGTTGATCTCGGTGCC
>NZ_CAXSQB010000031.1:0-239 GCF_964239415.1 Clostridium sp. ATCC BAA-442
TCCTCTGCGGAGGCCCGGGCCTCCGCAGAGGACCCCCTGTTCCCCGGCCTGACCCCCGACGAGGCCTGGGAGCGGGCCGGCGCCGACGCGGAGGCGGCGGGCAGCCGGCCCAAAACAGCGGGGCTGTACGCGGGCGGCATCCTGCTGCTGGCAGTGGGCGCGGTGGGGCTCATAGCCACCCTCTGCGGGACGCTGCCCTTGCCCCTGGGGGGGAGCCTTGGGGGGGGGGGGGGGGGGGG
>NZ_CAXSQB010000031.1:249-45068 GCF_964239415.1 Clostridium sp. ATCC BAA-442
GCCGTTTTGACGACGGCCGGGGTGTCCGCTGCTCTGGCTATCGGGGGGGCAGCCCTGCTGATCGCCGCCGGGCTGTGGAAAAGACGATTTGCCGCCGGAGCGGCAGAGCTGCTGGCACGCTACGGGGCGGAGCGGCCTGAGGATATTCTGGGCCGGGCCAGCGCCTACCGGGAGGCGTGTGTGGTGGCGGCGGAGGCGGCCAAAAAGCGGGAGGCGGTGGAGCAGGCCCTGGCCGGGCACATCGCCCGGGACGAGGAGACCCGCCGGAGGCTGCTGGAGCTGGTGCACCCCTTCGCCCCCACGGTGACGGACACCTTCGGCGTATCCGCCGCCCTCTCCCGGGCGCTGAACCTGGACGAGCGCCTGTCCACCGCCCGGGTAAAGCTGGAGGGGGCCAGAACCCTGGCCGACAGCCTGCCCCGGCCCGAGGAGGTCTCCGGCGGGACGGACGTGGAGCCCCGCTTTGACCCTGCCGAGACCGCGGCCCGCCTGAGCGCGGCGGAGGGAGAGCTCTCCCGGCTGCGCAGCGGCCTGGCCATGGCCCAGGGGGAGCTGAATACCCTGGGCGACCGGGAGGCCCTTCAGACCCGGCGGGAGGCCATCCAGGAGGAGCTGGACCGCCGCCGGGCGGAGTACGACGCCCTGGGCGCGGCCCTGGCCGCCCTGGAGCAGGCCCACAGCGGGCTCCAGGCCCGGTTCTCCCCGGCCCTCAACCGCCGGGCGGGGGGGCTGCTGGCGGAGCTCACCGGCGGGAAATACGACAAGGTGGCCCTTACCCAGCAGTTTGAGGCCCTGGCGGAGGAGCACGACGGCCTCCAGCCCCGGCGGGCGCTGACCCTCTCCCAAGGCACCGCCGACCAGCTCTACCTGGCGGTGCGTCTGGCGGTGTGTGAGCTGGTGCTCCCTGCGGAGGAGCCCTGTCCCCTGGTGCTGGACGACGCCCTGGCCAACTTCGATGACGGCCGCTGCGCCCTGGCCCTGGAGGCCCTGGCCCGGCTGGGAGAGGAGCGGCAGATCCTCCTGTTCACCTGCCACAGCCGGGAGGCGCGGCTGGCGGAGGGCCGGGAGGGGGCCGCCGTTCTGCGCTTGCAATCGTGAGCAGGGCGGGGTATAATAGAACGATCTTTTTTCCATTCGGATGGAGCTGATACCTTTGGCAAAGAAGCAAACACAAGACGGGGAGGAGCAGGAGGAGCTCTCCAGCGGCGACTCCCTCAAGCTGGATCTCTACTTCTGGCTCCAGGCCCTGGTGCTGGCCCTGGTGGCGCTGATCCTTCTCTTCACCTTCGTGGGGCGCATCATCGGCGTGGACGGCAGCTCCATGTATCCCACGCTGCACCACGGGGACATGCTGCTGCTCCAGAGCGTCGGCTATGAGCCCAAGCAGGGGGATGTGGTGGTGCTCACCAAGGCCTTCCGCGATGTGGACGGGCCCATCGTCAAGCGGGTCATCGCCGTGGGCGGACAGACGGTGGACATCGACTACGACGCGGGCACCGTCGCAGCGGACGGACAGGTGCTGGACGAGCCCTACATCCATGAGGCCATGCTGTGTCCCACCTATGAGAACCAGACCCATATTGAGGTGCCGGAGGGCTCCATCTTCGTCATGGGCGACAACCGCAACCACTCCAGTGACAGCCGGGACGTGACCCTGGGCACCGTGGACGAGCGGTATGTGCTGGGGCGGGCGGTGTGCGTCCTGCTGCCCTTCCAAAACTTCGGCATGATCCCCGAAGGGGAGCAGACCAGATAGCATGCAAAACGCGGGCCGCGTATCCAAGGGATACGCGGAGGCGGGGCCGGACGGCGACGCCGTCCCCGCCAGGGGGTCGGTGACGCCGAAGGCCTCGTTGTAGCTGCGCTGGCCGATGGTCAGCTCGTCCACCACGTGCCGTCCGGTGATCTGCACCCCGTCGTAGAACACCAGCCAGCGGCCCACCAGATTCTTGAGCTGGCGGACGTTACCCGGCCAGGTGTACCGCTGAAGGTACTCCATGGCCTGGTGGGTGAGGCGGAGCCGCCCGCCCTTTTGGGCGCAGAGGCGGTCGATGAGCAGGGGAATGTCCTCCGGCCGGGCCCGCAGGGGCGGCAGGTAGAGTTCGATGGTGGACAGGCGGTAGTAGAGATCCGCCCGGAAAGCCCGCCGCTCGCTCATGGCCAGCAGGTTTTGGTTGGTCGAGGCGATGATCCCCGCACGCAGGGGGATGATCTCACGACCGCCCACCCGCTCAAACTCCCGGGACTCCAGCACCCGCAGCAGCTTGGACTGCATCTGCAGATCCATGTCCCCGATCTCGTCCAGCAGGAGATCCCCGTCCCCCGCCAGTTGAAACTTGCCCATCCGGGCCTCGGTGGCGCCGGTGAAAGCCCCCTTCTCGTGGCCGAAGAGTTCGGATTCCAGGAGCTGCTCTGGGATGGCGGTACAGTTGATGGTCACATAGGGGAGGGGGCGGCCCCCGTGGCGCTCGGCATGGATGCCGCTGGCGATGATCTCCTTGCCGGTGCCGGTCTCCCCCAGAATGAGTACGCTCTCACCGCTGTGAGCGGCCTTCCGGGCCTTGTCCAGCAGGTCGGCCACCCGGGGGCTCTCCCCTACAAAATCCTCCAGGCGGTAGCCGCTGTCCACCCGGGCCAGATCCTGGTAGAGGCCCCGGAAGCCGGCGGCCTGGTCGCTGAGCTGGGAGAGCACCTTTTTCAACCGGCCCAGGTTGCGCACCGTGATGGTGCCCACCACGCCGATGACCCGCTCCCCGTCCAGGACGGGAAACAGGCTGGAGATACAGGGCCGGCCATGGAGCTCCAGAAAGAGGTCGGGCCGGGGTTGGCCGGTGCGCAGTACCTCCTCGAAGGGGGAGAGCTGGTCCAGCACTGAGATATGCTGCCCCACCACCGCTGCCCGCTGGGACGGGTCGGGGAAGGAGCTGGCGCTGATGTAGAGGATGCGGCAGTCGGTGTCCACCAGAATGGCGGTGTCGAACAGGCTGTCCAGCATCCGGTCCAGGACGCCGCCCCGGGTGTGCAGCTCCTGGCGGCTGATGTGCAAAGTCTGCATGTCCTCACCACCTGTTCATAATCTGAACACTATTATACAATATGTACGGAAAAAAGACAAGACAGCCGGGCGGAATGGGGGGAGAAGGAGGGCAGAAGTCCCCTGTGGGGCGGGGGTTCCGGGCCGTGCGGCGCATTTGGCACGGGAATTGCTCATGAAAATAGACGTGAATACAAAACACAGAAGGAGTGTTTATCATGAGCAAGAGACCCGAACTGACCGCTGCTGAGCGCGCCCTGCCCTACGCTAAGTTTTACGACCTGCCTATCACCCCCATTCCGGAGGAGAAGCTGGCCGTGCTGGCGGCTGGCCCCATCGATCCCAGCCTGGCGCTGAAGATCGAGGACCGCAACGACCTGTTCAAGCCCGGCTATCTGCCCTGCGAGATCGGTTACTGCGTCATGCCCAACGGCACCGGCTTCCTGGCCAACCGCACCGAGATGCCCGGCGTGACTCCTGAGATGTTCGAGTGGTGGTTCGCCTGGCACAGCCTGGAGGATCTCCGCTACCGCATCTGGGACCCGGAGGATCACTACTATGCCCGCCAGCAGATGCGGGAGAAGACCCTGGACCAGAGCCTGCCCATGCGGGAGCGCACCTGGGGCACCGTCCACCATGTGCTGGAGGATATCGGCCCCGGCCCCGACGAGCTGGTTTTGGAGTTCCGCTATCCCCACGAGCTGGGCTATGAGGAGGAGAAGGTGGGCACCGACGCCTGCGCCGCCCTCATCTGCGCCAACGGCCACGGCCCCGTCCCCGGCCAGGGCGTGGCGGCCATCATGACCCACTTCGTCCGCGAGATCCCCGGCGGCATCGAGCTGCGCTCCCGCTTCTGGATCGGCTACGGCCTGGTGGACGGCAGGCTGGTCAAGCTGGTGCCCGACGGCGTGTCCGTCCCGGAGGAGGTACCCATGGGCCTGTTCGCCCACAACCTGAAGGAGTTCGGCCACCTGGCCGCCATCCTGCCTCAGGTCTACGCCGAGAACAAGGACAACTGGTAAGGAGGAGCCGTCATGTGCAAGAAGAGCAAATTCCCTCTGGTATTTAACATTTTCCTGGCCTTCTTCATCACTTTGGTGGTGACCATCTTCGTCAAGGCCGGCGAGGGCGCGCTCACCCCGGAGAGCTTTATCATCGGTATGATTCAGGGCTTCTGCCTCAACATGACCCTGGAGACCATCATCGATCTGCCCGCCATGGGCAACAAGTTCGTCCGCGCCTTGGGCGTCAAGAAGATGGAAGGCCCCGCCGCCTACTTCCTGCGCCTGCTGGCCATCGTGTTCGTGATTGTGCTGCTCATGAGCTTCCTGCTGATGTTCTGCGAGATCGGCTTCGCCATGGGCGCGGGCTTCTTCGGCTTCTGGATCACCAAGGTGCCCGCCATCTTTGTGGTGGCCTACATCACCGCCGCCATCGTCTTCATCCCCTCCATGAAGGCGACTGCCGTCATCTGTTCCAGGGAGGACTGAATCGGATGACACAGGAGGATGTCTATAAACCCTCCTGCCGTCGAAAGGACCTTTTCGATAGGCGGTAAAACATACCCCCGCGTGCTATGGCACGCGGGGGTATGTTTTACCCGGTGACGGCATCCCGGCGGGAGAGCCGCCGTACGGCCAGCAGAGAGAAGAGCAGAAGGTAGAACCCGCAGCCCGCCAGAAAGGAGGGGAGGGGCAGGGCCATCTGGGGGTTGTTGGCCCGCATACCCAGGCAGAGCAGGGAGTAGGGAAAGGCGGCGCCGAAGCCCTGGCTGGTAAGGAGCAGGCCGAAGATTCCACCCACCAGGGCGATGGCTACCGGCGGGGCGAAGGCGCGGATGGCCAGACTGAGGTAGAGCTGTACGGCGCACACCGCCGTACAGCCCAGGGCGCCGAAGGCTAGCCAGCCGGGCAGCTCCGGGGGCAGAGGGGCGGAGATACCTGCCAGCCTGCCGCTGAGGAGAAAGAGCAGGCCGATGAGGGCCATGGCCAGGGCGGACACCCCCACGTCCAGCAGCAGCTTGCCCAGGTAGAGCGCACGCACTGGTACCGGGGCGGTGAGGGCGGCGTTCCAGTTGTGGTCGGCGTGCTCCAGCCGCCACTGCCAGGCGCAGAACACGCCGAACTGGGCGGGGAGGAAGAACATGGAGGCAAACAGGGTGTGCTGGGTCCACAGGCTGTACCAGCCGGCGTCCAGCACCTCCAGGTTGCCCAGGTAGTTGAAGGTGCCCAGCACCGCGGGAAAGAGGGGGAGTACCAGGAAGGCCAGCCACACCGGGGCGCGGCGGCACTTCATCAGCTCCGCCCGGAGACAGCGCAGTACCATGCCTCATACCTCCTTTCGGACGAACAGAGTCCGTCCCACAGTGAGAAAGAGGGCCGCCCACAGGCACAGGAGGGCCAGATCCAGGGGCTCCGGCCGCCGCCAAAAGAAAGCGGTCCAGCGGGTGGCCTCATCCCATTCCATCCGCACCAGAGAGAGCAGGCCGTAATACCCCCAGGGGACGCACCGCTGTACCCACACGGGGAAGAGCAGGGCCATGAGTCCCACGAAGCTGCCGAAGATGCCGCATACCAGAGCCACGGCCTGGTTGGCGAAGCGGAGGGACAGCCCCTGCTGGAGGGCGTAGAGGGTCATGGACACCGCCCAGGACAGGGCGGTAAAAACCACGAACCGCCCCCAGGGCGTCCCGCCGGGGAGGCCCATGGCAAGGCCCAGGGCCAGAAAGAGGGCGCCGCGCACCAGGAGCAGGCCGGCCAGCACCAGGGCGCCCCAGGCCAGCTTGGCGGCGTAGAGACGACCGGGGGTGACGGCAGTCTCCAGCAGCTTGAGGGTATGCCCCCTGTGCTCCAGCTCACAGCTCCGGCTGGCAATCACCGCCACGCCGATAGGGAGCATAATGGCGTCCACCATTGCCAGGTTGTAGAGCAGAAGCATCCACCCCTGAGCCAGCGCCTCCGCATCCTGCCGGGTCAGGTAGGCCCCGAACCACAGGAGCTGGGCGGCCAGCAGGCCGGCGCAGACCAGGGTGAGCTTGCGCCGGCGGCACTTGCAGAACTCCAGGGCCAGCAGCTTCACAGGCTCTCCTCCCTTCCGGTGAGCTCCAGAAAGAGGTCTTCCAGGCTCTTCTGCCGCTCCTCCATGCGCAGAAGATCCACCCGGTGGGAGGCCAGAAAGCGGGAGAGACTGGCTGCATCGGCGTCGGAGAGCAGGGGAAGGGTGAGCCAGCCGTCCTCCAGGGTGCAGGGGACACGGTTCTCCCCCAGCAGGCGGGCCGCCCCGGCGTTGTCGGTGGTGCGCAGGGCCAGGCGGGGGCAACTGCGGGCGTGGAGCGCGGACAGGGTGTCCTGAAACACCAGCCTCCCCTCCCGGATGATGCCCACGTGGTCGGCCATCTGGTCGATCTCGCTGAGCAGGTGGCTGGACACCACCACCGTCATGCCGAACCGGCCGGGCAGGGAGCGGATGAGCTCCCGCATCTCCTGGATGCCCGCCGGATCCAGGCCGTTGGTGGGCTCGTCCAGGATCAGCAGCCTGGGGAAGCCCAGCAGGGCGGCGGCCAGGCCCAGCCGCTGCTTCATGCCCAGGGAGTAGTGGGCCGTCCGCTTGCCCTTCTGGCCGTCCAGCCGGACGATGCGCAGCACCTCCCCGATGTCCCGCTCCGGCGCCCCGCGCAGGGTTTGGACGATGTGCAGGTTCTCCGCGCCGGTCAGGTGGCCGTAGTAGCTGGGGCTCTCGATCAGGCTGCCCACCTGACTGAGAGTCTCCATGCGGGTGCGGGGACCCATGGGCCGCCCAAAGACGGCGATCTCCCCTGCCGTGGGCCTGGCCAGCCCCAGAAGCAGCTTGAGGGTGGTGGATTTGCCCGCCCCGTTGGGGCCCAGAAATCCATAGACCGCCCCCTCCGGCACGGTGAGATCCAGATGGTTGACCCGCAGAGCCGGGCCGTACTGTTTGCACAGCCCGCGGGTTTCCACAACAGCGTTCATGTGAGGACACCTCCTTGTTACACCGCAAGGATAGCGCCCCTCCCTTACATCCCGATGAAGCCATCCTTACGCTTACCTTACGTTTTCCGGCCGGGGCGTGCAAAGGGGAAGCCAGTTGTTGTATAATAGAAAAACAGCGGGAACAGGGCGCGGGGCCATGTGCTTTCTGCCCTGCGCAAGTCGGCAGGGGCGGCCCTTCTGGCCCCCCGCGGGCGACCACGAGGGTCGTCCCTACGGGGCATTTGCTCCGATCAGAAAGGACTGGGAAGCAAGGATGGCCTATCACATTTTACTGGTGGACGACGCGCCGGAGCTGCGGCGCATGGTGGGAGAGCTGCTGGAGGGGGCGGGCTATGCTGTCACACTGGCAGCCGACTGCGCCCAGGCCCGCCGGGCGTGGACAGAGTCGCAGCCCGACGCGGCGCTGCTGGACGTGATGCTCCCCGATGGGGACGGGTTTTCCCTGCTGGAGGAGCTGCGGCGGGTGGGGAACGGCGTGCCGGTGCTGTTCCTCTCCGCACGGGACGAGGATGAGGCTCGCCTGCGGGGGCTGGGCCTGGGGGCGGACGACTACATCACCAAGCCATTCCTGCCTCAGGAGCTGCTGCTGCGCCTGGCGGCGGTGCTCCGCCGGGTGTACGGCGCTGGGGCGGGGGAGGTGCTGCGCCTCGGGGCAGCGGAGGTGCACTGGGGCACCGGCACGGTGCGCCGCCCCGGCGGCGGTGAGGCTGCCCTCACCGCCAAGGAGTACGCCCTGCTCAAAAAGCTGGCGGCCAACCGGGGAAACATCGTCACCATCGACGCCCTGTGCCAGGCCCTGTGGGAGGGGCCCATGGTGGGCTATGAGAACACCCTCATGGTTCATATACGCCGCCTGCGGGAGAAACTGGAGACCGACCCCTCCCACCCGCAGTACCTGCTCACCGTCCGGGGGCTGGGCTACCGCCTGGCCCAGGAGGAGCGGCCGTGAGGGGGCGCAATCTCCGCCGTACCCTGGTGGCGGCCGGCCTGGTGGCGGCCTCGGCGGTGCTGGTGCTGGTTCTGGCGGTGGCGGGGCTGCTGGCCTTTATTGTCACCTCTGCCGGGGCGGGCAGCTCGTGGAACGCCTCCATGGACGAGCTCTCCGCCGCCCTGGTGCGGACGGAGGGGGGCTATGCCTTTACCGGCGGGGAGTACCTGGCGGAGAAGGAGCTGTGGGCCATGCTGGTGGACGAGGGCGGCGCCGTGGTGTGGCAGCAGGGCAAACCTGCCGATGTGCCCGACCGCTACTCCCTTACCGATGTGGCCGCCTTTACCCGCTGGTATCTGAGCGACTACCCGGTACAGGTACGGGTACGGGAGGACGGTCTGCTGGTGGCGGGCGGCCCGAAGGGGAGCACCTGGAAGCACCCCTTCGTCTTGGATATGGATGTGCTGAAGACCATCCCTTTCTGGTTCGCGGGGCTGTTTCTGCTGGCCCTGCTGGGGGTGCTGGGCCTCACCGCCCTGGTGCTGGGCCGCCAGTTCCGGCGGGAACAGCAGGAGCGGGACTTTGCCCGCTCCGACTGGATCAACGGCATCTCCCATGACATCCGCACCCCTCTGTCCATGGTCATGGGCTACGCCGGGCAGTTGGAGGCGGACCCGGTCCTCCCGCCCCGGCGGAGGGCCCAGGCCGCCATCATCCGCCGCCAGAGCCAGACCATCCGGGATCTGATCAATGACCTCAACCTGACCATGCGCCTGGACTACGCCATGCAGCCCCTGCGGCGGGGGAGCCTCCACCCCGCCGCCCTGGTGCGGCAGGTGGCGGCCGACGTGCTCAACGGCGGGCTGGAGGAGCGGTACGCCCTGGCGGTGGAGGTGCCGCCGGAGGCCGAAACCCTTACGTTGGAGGGGGACGCGTCCCTGCTGCGGCGGGCCCTGCTTAACCTGGTGAACAACTGCGTGCGCCACAACCCGGAGGGCTGCGCCATCACCCTGACTGCGGCAGCCGAGGGGGAAGTATGCACCCTGAGGGTGGAGGACGACGGGGGTGGTGGTCTGCCGGTCGGACTGGCGGAGGTCGGACTGGCCCCGGACGGCGGGGCCGCCCACGGCACCGGCCTCAGGCTGGTGGAGCAGATCGCCAGGGCCCATGGCGGCGCACTGGAGCTGCACCGGGCGGCGCGGGGCGTCCTGGCCGTCCTCCGCCTGCCCCTGTGAGCGCGCAGAGCCCCCGGACGCCAATGGCATCCGGGGGCTCTGCATGAGAAAGGGGAGGTATGGGAAGAAAACGCTACTGTTGGGGCGGCATGACCGTGGCCATGCCCTGTAGAACCACCTCGCCATGCTGGTTGGTACAGGTCGTATCCAGCTTGACGATGTTCTTCTCCGCGCGGATTTCGCTCACTGTGCAGGTGGCGGTGACGGTGTCCCCGAAGCGGACGGGCCTGGTGAACTTCAGCTCCTGGCCCAGGTAGATGGTGCCGGGGCCGGGCAGCTGCATGGCCAGGACGGCGGAAATGAGGCCGGCGCTGAGGATGCCGTGGGCAATCCGTCCGCCGAACCGGGAGGCACTGGCCACGGACTCGTTGACATGGGCGGGGTTCAGATCGCCGGTGATACCGGCGAAGAGGTACACGTCGGTCTCGCTGATGGTCTTGGAGTGGCTGGCGCTGTCGCCCAGCTTCAATTGCTGAATGGTCATGATGCGGCCTCCTTCTTGTATGCGCTGACGGGGATCAGAGGAACAGGCCCCAGATCAGGGCCAGCCCCAGAGAGGATACCAGCGGAATGATACAGGTCGTGATACAGATGTCGATGTAGGACTCCTTGTGGGTACAGTTGGACACGGCCAGCAGGGTGAGCACCGCGCCGTTGTGGGGCAGGGTGTCCAGGCCGCCGGAGGAGATGGAGGCGATGCGGTGCAGGGCCTCCAGAACGCCGGTGTTGCCCGCAGCCATTTCGGCGTACTTGGGGCCCAGGGCGGACAGGGCGATGGACATGCCGCCGGAGGCCGAGCCGGTGGCGCCGGCCAGCAGATTGACGGCCACCGCCTCGGAGAAGAGGATGGAGCCGGGCATGTTCAGGGCGATGCTGGTGAGGGAGGCAAAGCCGGGGACCACCTTGACCACGGAGCCGAAGCCAACGGCGCAGGCGGTGTTCATGATGGCGCCCATGGAGCCGTTGGCGCCCTCGTTGATGGCGGGCAGCAGGGTCTTGGCCTGGTTCAGGTTCAGCAGGCAGGCCACCAGAATGCCGCACACCAGGGCGATGACGATGGCGTAGTTGGAGGCCAGCTCAATGCCGGCAAAGCGATTGAGCAGCCAGGGGAACAGGTTGAGCATGAGCACAACGACCACCAGGGGGACGATGCCGGTGACCCAGTGCCAGGAGGGCAGAGCCTTGGAGTCGTGATCCACTTCCTTGTGCTTGGGGTCGGGGACAAAGTGCAGGCCCTTGCGGCGGGACTGGCGCACCCGCCACTCCAGGTAGATATAGGCGGGCAGCAGCATAACGGCGCAGGCCACAAGGGACAGGAGCGGAGCCGCCATGGTGGTGGTGCCGTAGTAGTCGGTGGGGATCAGGTTCTGAATCTGGGGGGTGCCGGGCACGGCGGTCATGGTGATGCCGAAGGCGCCGGTGGCAATGGCGCCGGGCAGCAGGGTGCGGGGCAGGTCGGCGGCCCGGTAGATGGAATAGCCCATGGGATAGATGACGAACACCACGACGAACAGGGAGATGCCGCCATAGGTCATCAGCAGGCAGGGGATAACCACTGCTGCCACCGCGAAGCGGGGGCCGATCAGCTTGACCAGGGCGTTGCCCAGGCTGCGGGCGGAACCGGTCAGATCCATGACCTTGCCGTACACCGCGCCCAGGAAGAAGGCGGGGAACCATTGGAGCACGTAGTCGGCCATGCCCTTCATATAGTCGCCAATGTAGGCGTCCAGGATGGCATAGCCGCTGAGCACGGCCACCACCACGGCGCAGACAGGGGCGACCCAGATGATGGAATAGCCCTTGTAGGCCAGGAACATCAGCAGGACCAGGCCCAAAATAATGCCGAACAGGGATAGTGACATTTGGATTCCTCCTCTACAGATACAGAATAAACGTCCCCTCTCAGATCAAGGCAGGGTGAGCCCCATAGGTTCCGGGCGGAAGATGCGGGGATCCATCGCCCGGACCTTGCGGATGATGGGCTGGAAGTCCATCTGGTCCAGAATATCCCGCTGTAGGTCCACGCCGGGGGCGATCTCTTTCAGCTCCACCCCCTCCGGAGTGAGGGCGAAGACGGCCCGCTCCGTGACGTAGAGCACGTGCTGGCCGCGTCTGGCCGCATAGGCGCCGGAGAAGGTGATCTGCTCCACCTGGCGCAGCAGCTTGCGCACGGACCCCTCCCGGCGGATGGCCAGCCTGCCGTCCTCCACCGCCACGTCCAGCCCGCCGGCGGTGAAGGTGCCGCAGTACACCACTCGTTTGGCGTTCTGGGTGATGTTGATGAAGCCGCCGCAGCCGGCGATCTTGGGGCCAAATTTGGAGACATTGATGTTTCCTGCGGCGTCCATCTGGGCCAGGCCCAGGAAGGCCACGTCCAGCCCGCCGCCGTCATAGAAATCGAACTGGGCGGGCTGGTCCAGAATGCAGTCGGCGTTGATGGCTGCGCCGAAGTCCTTGCCGCCGGCGGGGATGCCGCCGATGGCCCCTACCTCGGTGGTCAGCACAAGCCCCTCCAGGCCCTCCTCCGCCGCCACGGCGGCCACCCCCTCCGGCATGCCGATGCCCAGGTTGGTGACTGCGTGGGGGAGCAGCTCCATGGCGGCCCGGCGGGCGATGATTTTCCGCTCTCCCATGGGCAGCGGGGGCAGGGAGCGCAGAGGGACGCGCACCTCGCCGGAGAAGGCCGGGTTATAACGGGTGCCGAAGGTCTGCATATGTTCCTCCGGCGGGGCCTCCACCAGCACGTCCACGTAGATGCCGGGCAGGCGCACCAGGCGGGTGTCCAGGGAGCCGTATTCCACAATGCGCTCCACCTGGACGATGACCGTTCCGCCGGAATTCCGGGCGGCCTGTGCCTGGGCCAGGGCCTCGGCGTATACGCCCTCCCGCTGGAAGGTGCAGTTGCCCCTGGTATCGGCATAGCTGGCCCGGAGAATAGCCACCTGAATGGGAATGGCAGGGTAGAACAGCTTTTCCTCCCCCTCCAGCTCAATGAGCTTTACCACGTCCCCGGCCGCCCGGGCGGCGTCGTTGAGCTTGCCCCCCTCCAGGCGGGGGTCTACAAAGGTGCCCAGGCCCACATGGGTAATTACGCCGGGCTTTCCCGCGGCAATGTCCCGGAAAAGCTGGGCGATCACCCCCTGGGGCAGGTTGTAGCCGGCCAGCTTGTTTTCCGCGCACAGCCGGCCCAGCTTGGGGGAGAGCCCCCAGTGGCCGCCGATCACCCTGCGGCAAAGGCCCTCCACCCCCAGGTGGTTCAGGCCGCGGCTGTCGCTGTCGCCCTGACCGGCGGCGTACAAGGCGGTCAGGCCGTGGGGCCCCTCGCCGTTTCGCGCCCGCTCCTCCAGCGCTCTGAGAATGGACTCCGGATGCATCAGGCCGCTGGCGAAGCCGCCGAAGGTGACGGTGTCTCCGTCGTGGATGTACTGGCGCACGGCATCGTGCGCCGACAGGATTTTGGGCATATCTGCACTCCCTTTCCGCTCACCATTCCTCCCCGGAAGGAGGCGGCACGGGTTCGGCTGGTCTGCGGCCCGCGCCGTTGCAGAAAGTATACGGCATAGGAAGTACATCTGTAAAATGAACAATTTGATAGGCTGCATTCCAAAATCGGAATAGATTGCACATTATTGTAGAACTTTTATTGCTATATTTGTGGCATATCCACAGTATCATGCCTTTTGCGTATGGACGAATGCGCGGGGGGAATGCTGTGTTTCATTTTTAACAATTTCACAGTAGAAACTTTGTGCGGATTTTTCTGGAAATTTTTTTATTCTTCGATTATGATAGGGACAGCATCACCGAGGACGTGGAGGTAGCTATGGATATTCAGCACTTGAAATATTTTGTTGAAGTGGTCCGGCAGGAGAGCTTTACCCGCGCAGCCGCCCAGCTTTTTGTGACACAGCCCATGCTGACCCGTTCCATCAAACAACTGGAGGAATCGCTGAATGTTCTGCTCATTGAACGCACCAGCAAGAGCTTTCACCTGACCGATGCGGGACGGATCCTGTACGAGCGGGCCCAGGAGTTTCTCATGCAGTATGAGGCGATCTTCCAGACCATGGCGGACGTGCGCTCGGTCAAGACCGGAGAGGTACGGCTGAGTATTCCCGGGGTGCTGCTGGACATGTATTTTCCCGAGCTGTTTGCCAGCTTTCACCGGCAATACCCCGGCATCGACATCAGCCTGGTGGAGGAGGGCTCCAAGCTCACCGCCGCCTCGGTGGGATTGGGAAAGGCGGATCTGGGACTGGTCATGCTCCCGGTGGAGGAGCCGTCCCGCTTTGAAAGCCACCTTCTGGTCAGCGATGTGTGTCAGCTTGTGGTGAGCCGGGAGCATCCCTTTGCCCAGATGCCCGGCGTACATATCCGTGAGCTGAGAGGGGAGACCATTCTGACCTTCAGTGAAACGGCCACCCTGCACGACACCTTTATTCAGATGTGCGGCGAGCAGGGCTTTGCCCCCCGCATTGCCTATAAAAGCCTGATGCCTGGCTTCAGTTTCAAGATGGTGGCCATGCAGCAGTGCATCGCCTTGCTGCCCCTGCCGCTGATCCTCCACGGGATGTGCGACAAGCTTGTCACCGTGCCCCTGGAGCCGCGCATCGTGTGGGATATTGCCATCATCCGCAGGAGACAGGGCTATCACTCCTTTGCCGCCGCACAGTTGTTCGACCATATTCGCGCCCACTTTGCAGAGCGGAAGCCCTTAATGGAAAAGGCCGGCCCGTCGTGAGACGGGCCGGCCTTTAGGCGGTTATTAAGCCTTCCTGCTAAGGTTTTCGAAGGGAAGGATAGTGTGAAAGGGAACCGTCAGGGTTCCCTTTCGCGTGGGATCAAACAACTTTTTGGAACTCGTTTAGAGTCTCAAAAAGTTCAGCAGCCTGTCGAAAAGAGGTTTCGACAGGCTGAGGCCGGGGCCCGTCTCACGACGGGCCGGCCTTTTCCGGTGAGGACAGTTGAAATCAGAATTGATACACGCCGTCGGCGGTCTGGGTAAACTCCGCCTGGAAGAAGGCGGCGCAGGCCCGGGCCATGTACTCCGGGTCCCGGCTGCCCGCCGTCTCCACGGCGGAGTGCATGGCAAGCTGGGCCATGCCGATGTCCACCATGGGGATGCTGACCTGGTGGCCCAGCAGGTTGCCCAGGGTGGAGCCGCCCGGCTCGTCGGCCCGGTTGGCAAACACCTGCACCGGCACCCCGGCCTTTTGGCAGATGGCCTGGAACAGGCCGGCGGTGAGGCCGGTGGTGGTGTACTTCTGGTTGGCCGAGTACTTGATCACCACGCCGCCGTTGGGGTAGACCTTGTTGGCCGGATCGGCCTTCTCGGGGAAGTTGGGGTGGACGGCGTGGCCGTTGTCGGCGGAGAGGAGCAGGCTGCCCGCCAGGGCCTGGCGGCGGGCCTGGGCGGAGAGGCCCAGCGCCTCCCCGATGCGGGTGAGCACGTCGGGGAGGAAGGAGCTCATGGCCCCCTGGCGGGTGCCGCTGCCCACCTCCTCGTTGTCGAAGAGGCAGTAGAGCTGTCCGAAGCGCTCCGTGCCCTTCGCGCTCAGGAACCCCTCCAGGGTGGCGTAGGCGCAGCCCAGATCGTCAATGCGGGGGGCCTGGAAGAATTCACCCTCCGGCCCGATGCGCACCGGCGCCTGCCGGGGGCAGAGCACCAGGTCGGTGGCCAGGATGTCCCCCACGTCCACCCCCAGCTCCTCCGCCAGCAGGGCGGTGAGGGAGGGGCCGCCGCCCAGGGCGTAGAGGGGCTGCATGTCCTTCTGGGCGTTGTAGTCGTGGCCCCGGTTCACGTCCCGCTGCTGGTGGATGGCCAGGCTGGGGATGGTGAGCAGATCCCGGTCCAGATAGACCAGACGCCCCTCCACCCCTGCCGGGGTGCGCACCACCGCCCGGCCCGCCACGGTGAGGGGCCGGTCCAGCCAGCTGGCGCAGTTCATGCCGCCGTATCCCTCCACCGCCAGGCGGACGTAGCGCTTGTCCCCCTCCAGCGCGTCGTTTTTCACATAGAAGGTGGGCGAGTCGCTGTGGGCGGCGGTCATGCGCCAGCCCTCCGGGGTGCCGCCGGGCAGGCGGAAGGCGATCAGGCTGCTCTGGTTGCGGGTGGTGTAGCAGCACTGGCCGGGAGAGAGCGCCCAGGGGTCGCTCTCCTCCAGGCGGGTAAAGCCCGCCGCCTCCAGCCGGGCGGCCGCGGCGGCGACCGCGTGATAGGGGCTGGGACTGTCCTGAATGTATTCCATCAGCTTGTCGGTTGTCTGCATGGCAAAGCCTCCTTTTTCCACTATTATAGAGCAGGAGGTGGAAAAATAAAAGGTTGACATTGTCTACCTGCCGTGTTATGTTACAGGTAGACAATGTCTACCAGATGGAGGTGATGAAATGGACGGAGAACTGGTGCGCCTGACGGGAACCGAGTGGGCGGTGCTGGACTGCCTCTGGGAGGCGTCCCCCCAGACCATGACCCAGCTGGCCCGCACCCTGGCCGAGCGTGAGGGGTGGGCCAAGGGCACCACCACCACCGTGCTCAAGCGGATGACCGAAAAGGGACTGCTCACCTGTCGGCAGGGGGAGCGGGCCAAGTGGTACGCCCCGGCGGTGGAGCGCCGGGCCGCGGTGGTGAGCGAGACCCGCAGCTTCCTCCGGCGTATCTGCCGGGAGAGCGTGAGCATGCTCACAAACGCCGCGGCGGAGCCGGAGCGCCTGAGCCGGGAGGAGATCGACGCCCTCTACGACGTTTTGAAGGGACTGGAGGAGAAGGAGCATGGCTGAGTGGATTCTGATGTCGTCCCTGCTGATCGTGATTGTGCTGGCCGTGCGGGCCCTGTTCCGGGGGCGGATGGGCCTGCGGCTGCGGTACGCCCTGTGGCTGCTGGTGCTCCTGCGCCTTCTGGTGCCGGGCACGGTGTTCCAGACCGGATTGAGCGTGCTGAACTATGTGCCCCTGCCCCAGACGGCCGCGGTGCAGGCCCAGCCGCCCCAGTCCGGCGGGAGTCCCTCCGCCCCGGAGGCGGAGCCCATGCCCGTCCGGCCGGAGGGGGAGGCGGAACCCCGGCCCTCCGGCCCGGCGGCCGCGCCGGACTCCGCTCCCGCCGGGGCGGCGGACTGGAGGGGCGTCCTGACCGCGGTGTGGCTGGGCGGCGCGGGGGTGCTGGCCGCCGCCCTGCTGGCGTGCAACCTGCGCTTTTATCTGCGCCTGCGGCGGATGCGGCGGGCCCACCCCATCCCGGGGATAGCCGTGCCGGTCTATGTGGCCCGCGGGCTGCCCTCCCCCTGCCTGTATGGCTTTCCCCGGCCCGCGGTCTATCTGACCCCGGCGGCGGCCGGCGAACCGGAGCTGCTGGGCCACGTCCTGCGCCATGAGCTGACCCACCGCCGCCACGGCGACCACATCTGGGCGGTGCTGCGGGCGGCGGCCCTGGCCCTCCACTGGTACAACCCCCTGGTCTGGCTGGCCGCCGTTCTGTCCAGGCGGGACGGGGAGCTGGCCTGCGACGAGGGGGCCCTCCAGGGGGCGGACGACCGGGAGCGGGCGGCCTACGGCCGTACTCTAATCCGGCTGGTGACGGCCCGGCCGTCGGCGGGCGAGCTGCTGTGCTGCGCCACCACCATGACCGCCGGGTCATCGAGCTTAAAGGAGCGGATTGCCATGATTGCAGGGAAGCCCAGAACCCTGGCCGCCGTCCTGGCGGCGGTGGCCCTCCTGGCGGGGCTGGCGGTGGGGTGCACCTTCACCGGCGGGCGGAGCGACGCCTGGGAGCCGCTCTCGGAGGAGGAGCTGGCCTACTTCAACGGAGACGGCTTTTTCAACGGGGACTACCTGAACATCCGCAACCAGTTCCTCAGCTCCACCTATGCCGCGCCGGAGGAGATCGACCTGTTCCAGCTCTTCTACTGCGGCGACGGGGACGCCGACTACGCCGCCCCACCGGACGGCGTCGACCCGGTGGCCCTGGAGGCGGCCATGCTGGCCGCCGAGGGCGGCGATGCCCCCGACTGCCCGGCCACCATCCTGACCACCGCCCAGATGGACAAGGTGTTGGAGGAGTATCTGGGCCTCACCCTGGCGGAGACCGGCCAGGTGGGGCTGGAACACTTTACCTATCTGCCCGACTTCGATGTGTATTTCTACTACCACGGCGACACCAATTACCGCGGCTCCGTCACCTTCACCGGCGGGGAGCGGCGTGGCGAGCTGGTGCGCCTCACCTACGACGACACCTTTATGGGCGACGGATATAAGCAGGTCACCCTGCGGGAGCGCGGGGAGGGCTGGCAGTTCGTGTCCAACCTAGCTGTTCAGACGGAGGAGAAGGTTCCCCTGGAGAGTGGGCTGGCCGCCCTGCCGGCGGAGCTGGCGGACAAGGTTGTGGTAACCGGGCCGGGGGATGTGACGGAGGGCGGTTCCGGCGTGCTGGCCACCTATTATTACGCGCCGGACTACAACACCGAATGGGGCGGACTGCTCCTCCAGGTGGGGCGCTACAGCCAGGTGGGCTTTGAGCAGTCCTATTATAGCTGGGAGCTGACCGGCGGCTGTTCCTACCTGGGCCGGAGCGGGGACTGGTACTACGCCTGCCACAGCCCCACCGATGTGAACTTCCATCCCGACCACTACGGCGACTACCATGATACAGGGACAGCCCTGATGGCGTGGCTGGAGGAGCTGGCCGCCGGCGCCGGGCTCACCCCTATGGAGGAGGATCCCTTCTACCAGCGGGTGAACGGGGTGCTCTCCTATCCGCACGGGGAGCATCTGCGGGTGAGCTACCGGCCCTATTACGGCCTGTCCGGCTATGAAGAAGTGGCGGACACGGTCTACACCTTGGTGCTCTCCCAGCCCGCGACCCAGGGGGAGAGGGGCATCTGGTGCGTGGATCGCTGGATGGATCAGAATGGCACGCGCTATCTGGTGGTGCCGGAGACCGATCAGCCCATGGACGACTATTACGCCGCCCTCCAGGATGCCTGCGATGCCGGAGAACGGCCCGATCTGCTGGATCCGGTGGCGGTGGCTCTGGACTTTGAGGAGGACTGGAGCGGCCGGGATCTGTCCCCCGACGCCTTTGTGCTGGAGGGTGCAAGCGATCTCTCGGAGCTCTTCGACCTGCCTCTGGCCACGGTGGAGCTGGAGAACGGAGTCGGCGGTTAAGAGGCCAGGGCAGCAGCTGCCCGCAAAAAATCCAGGCGCACGCCCAGAATGAGGGCGTGCGCCTGTTTCCTTTTTAGGAGCCGGATGGGGCGGCAAAGGTTACGCCGGTGTAATACCAGTCGATGATGACCGAAACGCGGGCGCCTGCCGCCGAGGCAAAGGTAGTGATCTGGCACATGGACCAGAGCTTGGTGGCGGGGTCCTGCTGGCGGAGCCGCATCCAGTGAGTTTCCTGGGAGTTGTCGTAGAGAATATCGTCGATTATCTGAGCAGTGGAAAAGGATACGCTGTTCCAGGTCTGAGATTCAATGGTGCTCCCGTCGTAGATCGTGGTTCGCCGGAGGTCCACCAGTACGGGGGCCGCAGTGTCCGCTGCCCGGAGGCTCAGACGAATGGCGCTGGTACCGGCGTTCTGCACATTGAGAATCAGCTTGCCCAGGGTGATTTCCCTGGCGCTCCCCGTAGATGACAAACTCATGTTATAGACTTCGGGGCTCGCGCGCAGGTTGGGGGAAACCACGTCGGCCCCGCTGCCGTGGAAGCGCACACGGTAAGCGGTGGGGGAACTCTCCTCCACCGTGATGGTGGGCGCGGGGCCGGTAGCGCCGATGTCACCCTTGACGCCGGCACTTCCCGTCGGTCCGGTTGGCCCCTGGGGCAGCACAAAGTCCAGCGCCACGCCGGTGTCGGAGGGGGTGGCGGTGACAGCGGCGGTAGAGCCCGAGGTTACATTCCGCACCGTGACGGATGGGGTGGTTCCGGTCGGCCCGGTGACACCCTGGCTGCCCTGAGGTCCGGTCGGCCCGGTGACGCCCTGGATGCCCTGAGGTCCGGTCGGCCCGGTGACACCCTGGCTGCCCTGAGGTCCAGTTGGCCCAGTCGGCCCAGTGACACCCTGGATGCCTTGAGGTCCAGTCGGTCCAGTCGGCCCGGTGACACCTTGGATGCCCTGAGGTCCGGTCGGCCCGGTGACGCCCTGGATACCCTGAGGTCCGGTCGGCCCAGTGACACCCTGGATGCCTTGAGGTCCAGTCGGTCCAGTCGGCCCGGTGACGCCCTGGATGCCTTGAGGTCCAGTCGGCCCGGTCGGCCCGGTAAGACCGGTCAACCCTTGGGGGCCGGTGGGGCCGACTTCTCCGGCAGGGCCGGTTGGTCCCATTGGTCCCTGCTCCCCCATAGGACCGGGGCAGCCGCGCTCTCCCTGAGGACCCTGTGGGCCGGTTTCACCCTGTAGACCCTGTTCTCCCATAGGACCTTGTTCACCAACCGGACCGCGGGCTCCGGGATCACCCTGTTCCCCTTTTGGACCCATGGGGCCGGCCGGACCGGGATCACCCTTCGGACCAACCGGACCGCGGTCGCCTTGCGGGCCCATAGGGCCTGGAACTCCACGGATTCCCTGGGGACCCATGGGCCCCGGATCTCCTTTCGGCCCGGCGTCGCCCCGCACGCCCTGCGGTCCGCGGGTGCCGGGCAGCCCGGCCATACCGCGGGGCCCGACAGGCCCAGGACAGCCTGGATCGCCCTTTGGACCACGTGGGCCCTGCGGACCCCGCTCACCGGGGATTCCCTGGGGGCCCTGCGGCCCGCGCTGAAACAGTTCGTCATCTGAGGTATCACAGGAGCAGGGGCAGCCCCTTCCTGTGTAATAACATCCATAATAGTTCATAAGGGTACACTCCATACTGGATTGGGCGCAATGGCCCTGCCTTAGACTATGACGCAGAGGCGCGGAGAGCAACACAGGGGGGAAACGCCAACCGGCGTTTCCCCCCTGATCGTCTGTTTGAATGATCCGGGAAGCAGCGCTGTGTCCAGCCCTGGTCTGCAAAAATACATCGTACTGCGCTCCTTTCAGGGCGAAAGACCCCGCTTTTCCGACTGCTGGTACTGCCTCGGTGTCATACCGGTATATCTGCGAAATACCTTAACAAAATAACTCTGCTCACAAAATCCCACCAGGTAGCCCACATCCCCTACCGTGAGGGCAGGGTTGAGGAGAAGCGGCTTGCTCTGTTCTACCCGGATCTGGTTCAGACAGTAAGTAAACGTGCAGGAGCGTTCGGCCTGAAATTTCCTGCTCAAGTAGGCGGGAGAGCAGCCCACGTGCCTTGCAACCTTTGTCAGTTTGAGTGGTCTGGCGAAATGGAGCCTCATGTAGGCGACCGCCTCTGCCACCAGGTCACTTTCCGTCTGCTTTTTCATTCGGATTCCCCCAGTTCACCCTGCAAAAATGGACAGCCATACCTGTTAGGAAAACCGCACTGACTGCGCCGAACACCGGGTAGATCAGACTGATGAGTTCACCGAAGCCCAGCAGAGACGCGCCCCAGGCCACCAGGGAGACAGCGAAAAACCGGAGGACCCTCTCCCGGCCGTGCAGCTCTGTTCCGGCGGAGAGCCGCTCCATACCAGCCAGAAAGCAGGAAAAGGCGGTGACCACCATGGCGATCAGCAGGAGCAAAAGATAGGGAATGCCGAGTCCTGGGGAGATGGCTGTGACCACCGTCAGCATGGGAAATTCCGTCTCGGCCGCCCCGGGATAGTGGTTCAGGACAAGCAGAATCGGCGCGGCCACCATGAAAAGCATGGTACAGCCCAGGCCAATTCCCCTTGGAGTGCACCTTGGCGGGACCTGCCGCCCCAGGGGGGCCAGGATTGCCACAGCGCTGAACATGTTATAGGCCGAAAATGCCATAGCGGAGGGAAGCCACCCAACACCGCCCTGGAACGCAGGCGGCGGACAGGCAGGCAGCAGGAGCAGGGCCCCCGCCCCTAACCCCACCGTACAGAGAACCAGCGCGGGGGCCGCAAAGGAAAAGATAGAGATCATCCCCCGCAGCCCCGACAGAGAGAGGGCTGCGATCAGCAGAGCAAAGAGCAATCCGCATAGCCAGGGGGGCAGTCCAAAGGCCTGATGAAGCGCCGCCCCCGTCCCCGCTGTCATGATGGTTACCACCCCGAACAGGAGCAGGACAGAGAAAAGAGCCAGGAGATATCTGAGCGCCGGGCATTGCCAGGGGACCATCAGGAAGGACAACTCATGCCGGCCGGTCCGCCGGACCATGGTAAGCAGAAGCAACCCCGCCCCACCCAGCAGCGCGATGCTCAGGCACAGCCCCAGCCAGCCCACCGGGCCAAACCGGCCGAAAAACTGCCACATCTCCCTGCCGGAGACATAGCCGGCCCCCAGAAAACACCCCGAAAAGGCAGCCCCAAGCTGGCGTGCGGAAATGGTCTGTTCCAAAGGTTCCTCCACAGGTCTCCCTCCGTGCTCAATATACGCTTTTTCCCAGAGCCGACTGGATCAGCTCAGAGGCAAGAATGCCGCTCTTATTGGCGGTATCCAGGAAGGGATTGACCTCCACCATGTCCATGGAGATCAGCTTCCTGCTCTCCGCAATGGCCTCTGCCGCCAGAAAGGCTTCACGGGGGGTCAGGCCGTTGTAAACAATCACTCCCGTGCCCGGCACAGCCTCCGGAGTGATGGCATCCACATCAAAGCTGAGGTGGATGCCATCGGTGCCCTCTCCGGCGATCTGGATGGCCTGCTCAATTACCGCGCCCATCCCGAGCTTGTCGATCATATTGATCGGAAACACAGTGACCCCCGCTTGCGCCATACGCTGCCGCTCCAAATCGTCAATGTCCCGTCCGCCGACCTGCACGCAGTGAGCCACGTTAACCGGCGCCGCTCCCTGGCCGAACTCCACCATACAGTCAGGTCCGTAACCACAGACAGCGGAAAAGGGCATCCCGTGCATATTGCCGGTGCATGTGCTCTCCTCGCTGTTCCAGTCGCCGTGGGCATCGATCCAGATGACGCCGATGTTGCCGCTGTGCCTCTTCGAGACCGCCGCGATGCTGCCGGCGGCGATACTGTGGTCGCCGCCCAGGATAACGGGGAAACGCCCCTCCTCCAGGGTTTCCGTAACGGAGAGGTACACCCGCCGGTTCACCTCTGACACCTGTTCATAGTGCAGCAGCTTTTCCCGGCTGGCCCCTGTCCGGGGAGCGAGGATATCTCCCCTGTCCCGTACGTGGTGGCCCTGCCGCTCCAGACCCTCCACAAGCCCTCCAAACCGGATGGCGGCTGGTCCCATGCTGGCCCCCCGTTGCGAGGCACCCCAATCCGACTGAACGCCGATCAGGTCGAGTTTCCGTAACATATCTGCCACTCCCTCTCCGCAGAGATCTGCGGCTCAGATGACTTTTTCCACATAGGGGCTGGTAAATGCCTTGAGCATGCTGCCGTAACCAAGGGTAAACTGTATCCGGTCCCCCACTTGGTATACAGTGGTGCAGTGGGTCAGATCCAGCAGCAGGTGATCCGAGCTTCCGCCCAGGATTTCTATCTGCGGATCCCTGGGCTGCAGGCTGTCTGTGTCCACATCCTGCCGGCCCACCGCCACGATGGCCCGGCGCATGATCCCCTTATCCTCATAGGTGGGCCGGTGTCCGAAAGCATCCACGCCGATCTCGCCTACCGGGAGGGAGGGCTTTTCCTTGATTTCAATGACTTCCGCCTCCAGCTCCAGTGCGTCCCCCACGGTTCCCGGGATTCTTGTGCCATAAGCAGTGTCATTGCCCAGCAGGAAGGACTCGCCCAGGCGCAGATTATTGATGCCCTCCGGCAGATTCCCCTGTTCAATCAGATAAATGGAGCTGGAATTCCCGCCGGAGACCATGGGGAGCCGGATGTGGAAGCGCTGCTCCAGCTTTCGCGCAAGCCCCACCAGCAGAGAGAGATTCTCATACTTCGGAATGATGGCCCCGTAGCAGGTGAGGTTGGTGCCAAGCCCATACAGGCGTATGTGCTTGAGCAAAAGGAGCTCTGCCACCGTGGAAAAGATCTCCTCTTCCTTTTGGTAAAAGATTCCCTCCCGGAGATCGCCCAGGTCGATCATCAGCACCACATTATGGCGCTTGCCCGCCCGCCCGGCGGCTTCGTCCAGCAGCCTGATGGTGGACAGCTCCGACTGGAAGCTGACATCCGCATACTCCACCACTTCGGATACCTCGCTGGGCATGGACAGGCGGAGCAGAACCGTCTGCTTACCGGCCTGACGCGCCTGTGCGGCATAGGATTTCAGGTTCTGGATGCGGGAGTCGGCCAGAAAATCAACCCCCGGATGCCCCGTGAGCATGCGGACGATGGGGGGATAGGCGCACACGCCCTTGGTCACGATCATAAGGGTGCAGCCGGGAACCTTTTGGATTATGCCGGCGCAGGCGTCCAGGTTCCGGCGCAGTCTGTCCATGTGAATACGCACTCTGGGGTACATGGCTTACGAACTCGCTCCTTCCTGTGTAATGCGGTTGGGGCAGTGGAGGCGGGTACAGCGGCTGCACTCATGGCTGCAGTCCCCTGCTTTCGGCCTGTTCTCCCGGTAGGCGCTCATATCATAGCCCATGGCCTCGCACTCCTCAATGTGCCGCTGTAGCTCCTCTTCCCGCTGCTGCCGCTGGGTCTCAAGCCGGGAGAGCTCCTTGTTGCAGACGGGTACCGGCTCCTCCGCTTTCCGCTCCGGAAAGGTCATGCCCAGGCTCTGCTCCAGCAGCCGGGCGGCCGCCTGTGGGTACCGCTTGGACAGCACGCCCAGCGAGGCCATAATATAGTCGTGATCCACCAGGATCTGGGCGTGCTCCCCGGGAAGCAGCAGCATGCCCGACTCATTACAGCGGGTGATCTCCCGCATGATCTCCTCACGGTGGGGCAGCCGGGTGAGGGCGCCTCCGGTGCCCACGATGTATTTGACCTGCGTCAAATCCTTGCCCTCGGCCACCGTGCTGCGTCCGGAAGGGCCGTAGATATACCGCAGCCTGCCGGCGTGCCGCTCCGCCGCCTTTACCACGGCCTCTCGGGTAAGCAGCTCCACCAGCTTCACTTCTTCCTCCGTTTTGGGGATGGCCCGATAGGTCTCCAGGGCATGCTCCATGGAAAAGCCCTGCTCCCGGCACTGCTCCCGGAGCTTCTCCTCGCCGATGGACTCCACCACCTTCCAGCGGTTGACATACACGCCCAGATCCCCTTCAACCGTGCGCTTGGCCTTCGGCTCGGGTGAAATCATGAGGCGGGCGACTTGGTCGGACTCCACCGTGACGGAATGCAGATCTGTTGTCGCCCCGCCCACGTCCAAAACAATGAGGTCGCCCAGGTATTCATACAACAGCTTGGTACATTCCATCACCGCGCCCGGCGTGGGGATGATGGGGCCTGTCACCATCTCCCGGACGTGCTCCATGCCTGGAGCATGGGTGATGTTTTGTTCAAACGCATCCTGAATGACCTTCCGGCAGGGCTCTACGTTCAGCGCGTCGATCTTGGGGTAGACATTCTCCACAATGTAGAGCTGCTCCCCCTCCTCCTCCGGAAAAATCAGGCGCATCTCCTCCTGATTCTCCACATTTCCGGCGTAGACGACGGGGATTTTAAGGTTCATGGAGCGGATCATCTCCGCATTGGCGATCGCCGTGTCCCGTTCGCCGTAGTCCACGCCGCCTGCGATCAGAATGAGGTTGGGGCGTATTTCCTTGATCTTGGCCAAATCAGTCCGGCGCAGCCGTCCCGCCGTAACGTAGTGGAGAATCCCTCCCGCGCCCAGGGCCGCCTCCCTGGCGGCCTTGGCCGTCATGTCGTATACCAAGCCGTGTACCGTCATCTTGAGGCCGCCGGCGGCAGAGGATGTGGCCAGCATCTCGCGGTACTCCAGGGACTCCGTTCCCAGCTTGCCGCACAGGTCGGAGACTGCGCTCTGCAGGCCGATACGTACATCTCCGTCCAGTACAGAAGTGGGGGCCTGGCCTTGGCCGAGATAGACCGGGCGGTCGCCCTCCAGGCCGTGAAACGCGTTTACCACGGTCGTGGTGGAGCCGATCTCCGCTACAAGGACATCTACTTTCATTACTGTCACCGCCTTTCTGCTGCATTGGAAGGCAGCAAACATACTACAGATTTGCTTTGCAAACAGGCAAACCAGGGCAGAAGGCCGCAGCGCCTCTGCCCCTCGGTTTGCCTGTTTGCCCGACTTGTTTCGTTCGGCGCGCTGTTGCGCGGGACAGGACGACATTCAGCCGAATCAGCCGAGCGGATTGATCCTGCCGGTGGCCACAAAGTAGATACAAATAACCAGAAGTGCCAGAAGGGCGACAAAAACGGCCTTATCAACCTTTGTCTCGAATACTTTTAGTCCCTTTTCCTTTTGTCCCTTGGCATAGACAAAGATACCGGGCACATAAAGCAGGACGGTTGCCAGCATGACGCTGATGCCGGCGGCAAAGACCATCCAGACCGCGTAAACAGCGTTGAAAATACCAATTCCTTTGATCAGCCCGTTCTCCTGCTTCAGCGCCACCTTGCAGAAATACATTGCGCTGAGGAAGTACGGCACCATGATCATGCCGGTGGCAAAGAAGTAAAATACCTGATAGGTCGATTCATTGAAATAGAGCAGAACCAGAAATACCTGCGCAATGATGCTGGTGAGGACAATGGCGAAGACAGGCGCGCCATTTTTATTGGTTCGGGTAAACGCCTTGCAGAACGCGCCGCTCTTGGCCGCCTCATATGGGCACTCCGTGCACATGATGGTGTGGCCCAGCGTGGCCCCCAGCAGGGAGATAATAACGGCGATATTCACCAGGGCAGCGCCCCAGGGGCCCACCACGTGCTCCAGGATACCGGCCATGGGGGGATTGCCCAGGGCGGCCAGCTCCTCATTGGTCATCACGCCGGCGCTCAGGAAGGAAATGATAATATAGAGAATCAGTACGGAAAGGAAGCCGATCACCGTGGCGCGGCCCACGTCGCTGGAACGCTTGGCGCGGCCGGAGATTACCACGGCTCCTTCAATGCCGGTAAACGCCCACACTGTGGTGGTGGTGGTCGCCATGACCTGCTTGCCAAAGCTCATTCCGCCCTCGCTGCCCGAGAAGTTCTGCATAAAGGTCTCGAAGGAGAAGGCGCGGGCAAAAATAATGACGACGATCAGCACCAGAATGGGGATAATTTTTGCGATGGTGGAAACCAGGTTGACCGCAGTGGATTCCTTTGTGCCGCGGAGCACCAGGATAATAGCAATCCACCATACCACGGACATGCCAATGACCGACGGGATGTTGTTTCCTACGCCGAACAGGGGCAGAAATTGTCCTACCGAGGCGAACAGAAGTGTCAAAAACGAGATGTTTGAGAGCAGCTCACTTAACCAATAACCCCATGCGGAGTTAAATCCCACATAAGAACCAAAGCCGGCGCGCGCATAGCTGTAAACGCCGCCCTTCAGCTCGGGCTTCAGTTTGTTTAAGTAATAAAAGGCCAGGCAGAGCCCCAGCATACCGATGCCGGTTATCAGCCAGCCCACCAGAACAGCGCCGGAACCGGCCCCGGCCGCAGCAAAGTCGCCCGGGAATGCAAATACCGCACTTGCGATTGTTGCGCCGATGACCAGGCCAAGCAATCCGATAAAGGAAACGCCGCCTGCTTTGTTCGTCGTTTCTTGACTCATGAAGGCTCCTCCTAAATCCAAAATCAGGTTGGGGAATGGGGTTGGGGTCCGTTCATTTCATTTGACTGCATTTTAGACGAACCTGAAACCTATCCTGCCCCGGCTCCCCTTCAGGCCTTCGCCGGGGCATGGATAGATATGGAGCAATCCAGCCGTTCGGGGATTGCTTTGAGCTTACAGCTCACCTCTCCGGCGCATGGCCTCCTCTGCCAGGAAGGTGGCCACGTCGATCCCATGGGAATCCCGGCCGAAGCCCTGGTCAATGCCGGTCTTGACGGCCTCATCCGGGATGACCTGGGTGCCGCCGGCGGCGATGATTACCCGGTCACGAATGCCCTTTTCCACCGCCAGCTCGTTGATGCGCTTCATATTCTTGTAGTGGACGTTATCGTGGGAGATGATGGTGGAGGCCAGAATGGCGTTGGCGTTCAGCTCCACCGCCGCGTCCACCAGCTTTTCCACCGGGACGGAGGTGCCCAGGTAGTGAACCTTGACCCCCCACTTTTCAATGCCGCCGTGCTTGATATTGATAATCTCCCGCAGGCCCACGGAGTGCTCATCCTCGCCTACCGTGCCGCAGACCACCACCATGGGGTGCTCCTCGAACTCTTTGTAAAGCACGGCGTCACTCAGATGGTGGGGCTCGGGGGGGACCTCCAGCTTGGTGGGATCCACGTCGAAGGTCAGCTTGCCTTTCATCTCGATGCGGGTACCCTCCGCCTCCTGAAGAACCTCCTTGCTGATCACCTCAGGGTGATCCAGACCCAGCCGCTTGCCGATCTCCAGGGCCGCCGCCTCGGCCACACGCTTCTCAGCGGGGATACACATGGTCAGCAGGATGGTGCCGTCGGCGCACCACTCCACCTCGGGCTTGATGGCCTCTCCGTCCAGATACTTCTTTACCTTGTCCAGACGGACGTTTACGTTGTCCTCCTCATCCAGCTCGTCGATGTAGACGATCTTGCTGCGGTCCTCAAACGTGCAGCCGCCAATCAGGGCGGAGGGGTTGGCCGGATCGCCGCCGTACTGCTCCACGTTGTTGTAGCCGTAGTGGGCAGTGACGGGGGCCATGTAGTCCTCGGCCCGCTCAAAGATGTAGCCGTAGCCCACGCCGCCCTCAATCTTGCGGGCGATGCCGTCGCCGTTGCGCTCGGGGTACTTGGCGGAGTCCACGAAGAAGCCCTCCTGAACAGCGTTGAAGTAGCCGCCGACCTCCACGATCTCCTCCATGAACAGGCAGGCGCGCTCCTTGAGCTCACGGGCCATCTCGCGCAGGGGGCCATCCTTTTTGAGCTCCACCATCTCCATCAGGCCGTCCAGACCGATGAGGGTCTGCTTGGCGTTGTCGATGGCCTCGATATTGTAGATGTGCCAGGGGACGTTGCGGCCCTCGTCAGGGGTGATGGTGGACTGGATGTCCGCGCTGGTCAGCTTTGAAATGAGCATGTTCAGCACGTGGGTCACTGTCGCCTCGCGGGTGGAGGAGCAGATGTACTTCGTGTTCTGCTGGGCCCGCATCTTGTAGCGCCCGCAGATGTCCCGCAGCGCCACGGCGTAGGGCAGGTCGGTATAGACGCAGGGGGCCGGAGTGGCCGTGGGGGGCACGGTGGACAGGCTGATGTTCTCCGGCTTCATGCCCACCCGCTCGGAGAACAGGGAATTGATGGCATGCTGCACGATCAGCTCAGGCATAACCTTCCACGCCTCCCGGGCGGTGGCGTTTGCGTTGTGGGCGCCATCAATCTGCAGCATCCCGGCCCAGGCCATAATGGACTTGGACTCGCAGGCGTCCACGAAGGAGCGCACGCAGTTGATGTCGCGGTAGAGGACGTTGTACTGGGGATCCTGGTGGGCGCCATTGATGCCTTCCTCGGCAAACATGACGGCCACATCGGGGCCAGCTACACCGGAGACATAGGAGTGATAGTTGATGGGGCGGCCCACCTCCTCCTCGATGAGATCCAGCGCCTTACGCTGTGCGCGGACCTGCTTGCGGGTGATGGGAACGCCGCCGATTCCCTGGGGGGTGCCCTCCATCAGGCCGTCGATGTGGGACTGGCCCATATGCCGGATGACCATGATGTGGTCGGCGCCGTGCCAGGCGGCCATGCGCATGCGGCGGATATCGTCCTCAAAGCGGCCGGAGGCAATCTCGGTCGTGATGACCGGAAGCGGCTGGGGGTCGATATCGCCGAAGTACTTGGCCGGGGGAAGGCCGACGCTCTGCTTCAGCGGCTCGGACACATCGTGGTAGGTAAAGGGGCCCATCTCCAGGTTGGGGGCGGGCTTGCGCCAGGTCCATCCCCGGCGCTTGGGCTCGTACTTGTCCAGATCCTTGAGGATGTTGCGTACATCCAGCTTTTCGTTGGGCTTCAGGGTCATCTCAGACATACTTACTTCCCCTCCTTGAACAGCGCGGCGGCTTCATCCCAGTACTTCCCCTGGGCCAGCAGGTGTCCGGCCTCCGGAATGGAGAGATTCTTCTCCCTGGACAGCTTGTAGACTACATGGCCGGCGCCGTGGCTCATCAGGCTGTGATCCATACAGCCCTCCACAATCTTCTGGGTTTCCAGAGAGGAGATGCCCATCCGCAGCAGCACGGCACGCTCTACCGAGGGGGTGGTATTCCTGCGGCCCAGCTCCAGCAGCGGGGCAACCACCTGCTCGGTCAGCGCCCAGAAGCGGTCATACAGCTCCTGGTCGGTCAGATTGGCGATATGCTTTCTTCTCTCAGCAAAATCATCGGCACGCTTCATGGATGTCACGCTCCTCTCTCAAAGTGTGGGCACGATGGCGGCCACCTGCTCCCTGACCCAATCCACGCTCTTGTTGGTCTCCTGGGCCAGAAACTCATAGTCCGCCTCGGTGGGGGTGGCCGTATAGGTCTTTAGGGCCGTCTTGATGAGGGAATGGCGCATCTTGTCCAGATCCAGATCCCTGACCTGGAACTGATAGGGATCGGCGGGCAGGATCACGCTGACGCCGGGCACCTCCTCGCCGGGCTTGCCAAAGCGCACCTCGATGCCGTTCTCCCGGGCAAAGTCCAGCTGGGGCTGCACATGCTTGCCCGCGCCGGTGTACTCGGTCTCGCTGACTACCAGGATCTGATCCTCCGGCAGCTCCTGAGCCAGGCAGAAGGCCGCGGCCAGAGAGGTATTTCCGGCGGGGCCGCGCTCCAGGCCCTCCAGGTTTGCCAGCAGCTCGGTGATGCACATAACTTCGCCCTGCGTCACGGTGACATAGCGATCCATATAGCGCAGGGGACGGGCGGCAGAACGGGGCACGTCGGAGCGGTCCGGCCAGTTGGCAAACGGGACGCCGAAGCCGGTGTGGCCGGTGGTACAGGACTTCCGGTTGAACTGGGTGTCAGAGGCCATGTGCAGGCCGGTCAGATCAATTGAGGCGGCTACGATCTGCGTATGGCCGGCCCCCGCCTTCCGCAGGCCCCGGGCGGTGCCGGTAACCATGCCGCCGCCGGCATTGGTGCACACAACCATATCGGGATCCCTGCCGAACTGGGCGCGGCACTGAAGGGCAATCTCATGGCCCAGTGTTTCGATGCCGGCGATGCCAAAGGGGGAATAGAGGGAAGCATTGAAGAAGCCGGTGTCCTCCAGCAGGGAGAGGGACTCATAGAAGAGCTCGGGGCCCACGGTGATCTGCACCACCTCGGCTCCCATGGCCTCGCAGGCCCGGGCCTTCTCAATGATCTCGGGCTGGCCCACCTCCCGGGAGTCGTAGGCCTCCTGGACGATGATGCACTTGAGGCCCTGCATCGCGGCCTGGGAGGCCACGGCGGCGCCGTAGTTGCCGGAGGTCGCGGCGATGACGCCCTTATAGCCGTGAGCCTTGGCAAAGGCCACCGCACAGGCGGCCCGGCGGGCCTTAAAGGAGCCGGAGGGGTTGGTCATCTCATCCTTCACACAGATGGTGGCGCCATAGCCGGGCCTGGCGCACTTGCGGGCCAGGGCGGTCAGGTTCCGCAGCGTGAAGAGCGGGGTATTGCCCACTCCGGTCAGCCCCTGCACCCGTTCTACCTCCTCCATGGAGAACCCCGTAGAGGACATCATCTTCTCGTAGTCAAAGGCGATGGAGCCGCTCTCAAAGGCGGAGAAATCCATGCCCAGGGCCTTCTTCATAATTTCGCCCTTGCGGCTCATCACGGAGGCGTAATCCTTTGCCAGTGCCATCACTTATCACCTCCATACAGGAATGCTCTGTAATTGCGGTCGATCTGCACCAGCTCGGGCACGCACTTGCCATAGCTGTGGGTGTAATAGGGGTCGACCTCCACCAGCGTGCCGGTCTCCACCCGGTCTGCGGCCGTGGTGACCTGCACCTCGTCTCCCAGATTGGCGTCGGCCGCCAGGAATCCCTTTGTCCACATCACCAGCGGGGTATTTCTGGTGTCCTCAGGATCCTGAGGGGCACGCTGGCCCACTGGAAGCAGGATCTTCTTAATCCGTACCCATGTTCCTTTTTGAACCATTTCACAGCTTCCTTTCTCCGCGGGTCCGGAGGAGAAAGCTCCTCCGGGCCCGTAACCGTTTCAAGTCGATTGGACGGTTCCTTACTTCACCAGCTTGCAGTCCTCGTCGATCATGTCCCGCATGTCGCCCATGATGGCGTGGGGCACGGGGATGTCGACCATGGTTTTCAGGCCGGGACGGGCGTTGATCACGTGGGGAATGCAGTTCATGATCATGGCCATGGTGCCGATTCCGCCCTCGATCTCGGGAGTATTGACCATGTTGACCGGGGGAATGCCCTGAATTTCCACATAGTCGCCGGTATGGATGCCCACCTGCTCGGGTTCGATCTGCTGAGGGTGGTCCATTTCGATCTTCACCTGGCCGTCCACGGTGCCCCAGCCCTTCATGGCAACGCCCGCCACATGGCCGGCGGCGGCAAAGCCATAGGGGGACTTGCGGTCCACGTCGGTGACGATGGGCTCCATGTCCTGCTCGAATTTATCCAGCTTCCAGCCCAGAGCGTCGGTGATCATGCGGATGGACTCGGCAAAGCCCACGTGGCCGGTCATGGTGCCCGCAGCCTTCCGCTTCTCAAATTCGGCCACCTCCAGGCCGATACCCTGCTCCTCCATGACGGCGGGGCCGAAGGGAGACAGGCTGTTCACCCGGCGGGAGACGATGTGATCCACGCTCTCGCAGGCGCCGGTCCACAGGATGACCAGCAGATCCATGATAAGGCCGGGGTTGATGCCGGTGCCCAGCACGGTGACGCCGTTCCTCCTGGCGATCTCGTCCAGCTTGGCCGCCAGCTCAGGCTCCTGGGCCTGGGGATAAGCCATCTCCTCGGCGGAGGTGATGACGTTCATGCCCCGCTCCATAACAAACACCAGTTTGTCATAGACATCACGGGTAAAGGAGTTGGTGCACACCACCACGATATCGGCGGCGCCGGGCCGGATGACCTCCTCGGCGGTGCCCACGATCACGTCCTCGCGGTCGCCGCGCTCAATGCCGGGCACCACGTCATACAGGCTCTTGCCCAGCTTGGCGCCGATGTCGATGGCGCCCACAATATCCACGCCCTGCTTTTTGCAGAGCATCTTGCCGATGCCGCCGCCCATGGCGCCCAGTCCCCAGAGAATTACCTTCACATTTTTCATGCTGCATTCATCCTTTCCGTTACAGGTCGTGTGGTTCAGGTTCTGTGTCCTGTCTGCGGATAGAAAAAGCAAAGGGTGTGCCAGTTTTTCCGGCGCACCCTTTGATCTGTATAATATTTCAATTAAATTCTTATATTTTCCATTTATATGGACAATTAGCCGGGGTTTAGAGGACATCCACAAAGTTTTATTCTGAAACGGCCTGTGAGCTGCTCTGGCAAACATGCACCAAAACAGGTTGACAAGGCGCAAAAAAATGGGCATTGTGCCCACTTTTTTGCGCCCCCCAAGAAGCCGTTAATAAAGAATTCCATATTTTTTCAGCTTGTGCTGAAGGGTCTGCCGCTTCATATGCAGACAGGTTGCGCACTGGGATACGTTCCCCCGGCAGCGGTCGAACATGGTGCGTATCGTTTCCTCCTCAATGCGCTCGATATAGTCCTGCAGGGACTCGCCCGCCTGAAAGTCTGTGCCACGCCGGTCCACGGCCTTGCCGGGCGCGGGCAGGTCCAGGAGCTCTGTTGTAAAGCCGCTGTCCCCATCCATCATGAACATGGCCTGGATCAGGATGTTCTCCAATTCCCGGACGTTTCCCGGGTAGTCGTATTCCATGAGCTGGCGCAGCACATCCCGCGGCAGCTCCGACAGGCGCTTTCCCATCTTCGCATGGTGCTTTTCAATCAGCGCCTGGGCCAGATAGGGGATATCGCCCCTGCGTTCCCGCAGGGGCGGAATATTCAGGGTGACCACGCTGAGGCGGTAGTATAGGTCCTGACGGAGTTTTCCCTGGCGGATCAGGTCGACAGGGTCTTCATTTACAGTAGTGATTACCCGGACATCCACCGGAATATCCTCTGAGCCCCCAACCCGCCGGATGTAGGACTCCTGCAAGACCCGGAGCAGCTTGCTCTGGAGCTCATAGGGCATGGAGTTCAGCTCATCCAGCAGGAGCGTACCGTGGTTGGCCAGCTCAAACAGGCCCGCCCGGTCCACCGCTCCGGTGAACCCGCCCTTGGCGGTGCCGAACAGAAGCCCCTCCAGCAGGTTGCTGGGCAGGGCCGCGCAGTTCTGCGCAATAAAGGGCTTCCCGCTCCGCGTTCCACCGTAGTGGATGCTCTGGGCGAACAGCTCCTTTCCGGTGCCCGTCTCCCCGTAGATCAGCACCGGCATGTCGTTTTGCGCCGCCCGCTTGGCCCGCTCCATGCTCTTCTGGAACTTGGGATCACGCCCGATCAGATCGGAAAAGTGATAGCGTTTGAGCTTCTGTTTTTTGGATGTCTCCTGCGTCCCCACCTGACTTTGCAGATGGGCCAGCCGGTCGCACAGCTCCGACAGCTGAGTTACGTCATTGGCTACCTCGATCACGGCGAGCAACTTCCCGTCGGCATCTTTGACCGGAATGGTAGTATTAATGGTGTGAATATATTTGCCGCTGGCGTTGATGTACCGCTGCGGCTGATTGACGGTGGATGCCCCGGCCTGGAGCGCACGGTAAATCGTACTGGACTCCAGATCCATGTGAGAAAACGCATCCTCAAAACGCCGGCCGACCACATCTGCCGGCTCCATCTGTTCCATCCTGGCCATAACGGAATTGTAAAAAATGGAGGTCCCCTGCCCGGCCACAATATGAACCCCTTCATTCAAAAGGCCTAAGAGCGCCGACAGGATCTCCTTATATTCATTTTCACGCACTATGATATCTCCCAGTACACGCTGTGACTCTCTTTTGCGAGAGCCCGTAAAAGTAATCAAAGCTAATATAACATATAAAGTCACAGAATTTCAACGTCAGATTTTGACCACTTGAAAAACCAGGCTGGAGGCAGAGGACGCTTAAGACCACACCGTGCAGGCAGCTATAACTCGGAGGCAAAAGAGGATAGTATGCACAGCAGCCGGAAAATCCGCTCTGGATTTGATGCCGGCGGGCAATTTTATTTGGTCTAATCAAATAACTTTTTTAGCTGTTACAAATTCTTTTCAATCTGGATCGGGCAGGGAAAACACCGTATCCTCTATGGACAATGATGACAGTCAAAATAGAAAGAAACCTGTCTTTGACCGAAGTCAAAGACAGGTTTCTTCGCCGGGTGATGGCTACAAAAAAGATGCAGTGGTTGCAGGTCTGCACCAAAAACCAAATCGCAACCCAGCAAAGCGGTTGCGGTTTGGAAAGGAGCCGCGACAAAATGAGTGAGCGGTGACTTTTACAAAAAAGTGGCCCCGATATGACGTCCGCGGCGACATGTCCTGTGTTGATAAAAAATGCACTTTGATAAGGGCTTGGGATTAAGGTTGATTCTATAAAGAAAACCGTTTGAATTCCTCAAGTGTCGCTTCAAGTATCTGTCTGTTTTCGTGCTCAGGCTTTAAATACTGTTGCATTTCTTCAAATATTTGATCGAGATTTTGCAGGTCTGAGTCTGTATATATTAAAGTAAAAATATTAAACTTTCGGTAATATTCTTTGTGCTTCTGCATCTCTTTTTCAAAATTGGCTCTGGCCTCTAAATTGATTTCTTTTTGATTTTTTTCCTTTGTCCTGGATAAGTACCCATGTGTTGACCAGGGAGAAAATTCAAATCCCTGTTTCTGCAATGTATAGGGATTAATAATCGTGAAATCCAACCGATACCTGTGCTGTGTCTGAAGACCGCCATATCGCAATTCTGGGATCAAGAGCGGAATTTCGTATGGCTGCTTGCTGCTTAACACCAACTCGCAATACTTTTTGGCAATCTCCATTTCATAGGGTGATCTCGTTTGTCGAACCATAATATTTTGAAAAAATACCAGGTATTGTTCTATCGTAAAAAACTCTATTCTTTGCGGTGAATGGGGAACGACAAGTCCTGTCTCCAGGACATGTCCGATGGTCCAGTAGTTTGGTTTAAAATGTCGAATTTCACTGACATCGTTTTCCCATTCTCCATTTTTAAAACGAGGGGTGATGAGAAGTCCATAGCTTGCATTTGTTTGCCCAATCCAAAGTGCTGCTTCTTCCTTTTTAGGGCGTTTTTTTGCCAAGGCATCGCAGTTGCGCCAATATGTGCGCTTTAAAAAAAGAGTCACATATTCTAAGAGTTCCGGATCACTTGTCAGTTGCTGCTGAAACTTATACGCCGCCCTGGATGCCTCTTTTCCCGCATCGACGGTCTTTATGTGGTTTATAAGCCCCTGGAACCAACGGGCGGCAAATTCCTCAGGTGAGCTTATCACGTCATCTGTAACATTAAGATACGTCGTGTGCTTCCCTCCGATTTTTGCGTGGAGGGATAATTGCTGAGATTTGAAGTCATCTGGATTGTCTTTGCTGAAGGCATGGCGCCGCAAGATACTAGGAAGCAGTGCGTCCAGTTGACATGTTAGCTGCGCAATCTGTTCTTTTTTCTGTCGCGCAAACCACTGCTTTCCTGTCATAACAGCCACCCTTTACACATTTTTCTCCCAGAGTATTGCTGTAATTATATCAAGTATTCCTATTTTATGCAACTCAATATTAATCTCATGTGGTTATGACACAGGGGGGGCAGATCCCAAAAATCTTCCATTTTGTATCTCGATTTCAGCTCGTTTGCACTTTCATGCCTCATCTCCGAAGTGAATACAGAAATAGCTGAAAGTCCTGTCATGATAAGGCTTTCAGCTATACCCCCCTATCCGCCAGTCTCATGTAAACTGTTCGAATTGGGTGGGGGCATTCAAAAACCTTGGCGCAGGCGGAATTCACTTCCGCCGGGTATGTGAAGTCCTCACGGTATTCATAAAAATAACCACACCGAAAGGTCTGGTTATTTTTATGCGAATAATGGTTAAAACCGATATTTCTGCAAAATCGAAAAACGCCGCAGAGCGGCGATCCCAAATCACAACCCAGCGCAGCGGTTGTGATTTGGGAAGGAGGAGCAGCAAAATAAATGCGCTCTGACTTTTTAAAAAAGTCGGAGCAAACGATTTGACGTTTGCTCCGACGTGGTCTGAGTGTCATGAAAGGATCTGTGGAAAATATAGTAATATCAATGGTTTGTAAGCGGGAAGCAAGGAGTTTTATCCAATCAAATCATATAATCGGAAATATCCTCCGCCTTTTTCTAATGCATCAAACTGCGCCTTGATTTGCTCATTCCGTTTAACATTCATGCCATTAGGAAGATATTTAAGGTCCTCTTCCTTGATGTCAATCTCTGCAATATCGTTTTTCTCACCGTATTGCGGGAAATTGACCAGCCAATAACCGTCTACTTCTTGTTCATAACAGATCCAACCCTGCATTCCTTTGTGTACGCCTTCCCGGGCATAGCTTTCTTTTTCCACAATCACTTCAACACAATCCATCATCTGCATTTTATTCACCTCCGTACGGTGTTGTCAGTCGTATCTCGCCGGTAGACTCAACCATCCAACCTGATATAAACGATACTGTTCCATCGCCATTTCTTCTCGGGATTTCAATTCTGATACTTATTCTTTGACCTGCGAAATTTAACCTTCCCAATTCATAATTTCCAGATACATACTTTTCCCTTGCCTGTCGTTCTATTTCTTTTTGCAGCCAAAATGCATCCACAACTGTATAGCCCCATTCATGAAACAGTTTATCTTTCCCGTGTGGATGTTCACCTCTGGTATTAAACAGATATGGGTCAAATTTGCTGTATGCGCTATGTGCTGCAGCGTTGCTGACAACAATGGTATAAGGAATCGGGTCTAATGTGCAGTGACAGTATGGATGGTGCGGACAAAGCGGAGCTTTTTCCTTCTGAAACCAACAGTCATCCAGCCTCAAGCATTCCTCACAGTGAGTTTTGCCCTCTGAATGGTGCGTTCATTTGACCCAGCTTGGTAGTCCTGCACTCTTTTGTATTGTGCCGAAATATCGCTTATAGTACAACAGTTATTCCCCCTTAAAAGTACAAGAAAATTATTTTTCATAATATAGGGGGAAACAGGCAAAAAGCTGCATGTTTCTGTACAACTTTTTTAGAATAATTTTAGAAATAAAAAAATCGGAGTATCCCGGAGGATACTCCGATGGTGCGGGCGGCGGGAGTCGAACCCGCACACCATGAAGGTAACGGAACCTAAATCCGTCGAGTCTGCCAGTTCCACCACGCCCGCATGATAACTCAGTATACTATTCCCGTGCAAAATTGTCAATTGCACTCTGCGGAGCGGGCAGTTATAATAGAGAAGAACGTAAACCGCAAGGGGGAAACCGACCATGAAACGTGCTCCGCGGATTGCCGCGATTCAGGATATCTCCGGCTTCGGCCGCTGCTCCACCACGGTGGTGCTGCCGGTATTGGCCGCCATGGGCGGGGAATGCTGCCCGCTGCTTACCGCCTGCCTCTCCGCCCACACCGCGTTTCCGGCCAGCGAGAAGGCCACCTTTCTGGATCTGACCGGCCAGATGGCGGGGACGGCGGCCCACTGGGCGGAGCTGGGGGTGACCTTTGACGCCATCTACAGCGGCTTTCTGGGCTCTGCCGGGCAGATCGGACTGATTGAGGACTTCTACCGCCAGTTCCGCCGGGAGGGGACGCTGGTGCTGGTGGACCCGGTGATGGGGGACCACGGGAAGCCCTACCGCACCTACACGCCGGAGCTGTGCGGGCGTATGCGGGATCTGGCGGCCCAGGCGGACGTGATCACCCCCAACCTGACCGAGGCGGCGCTGCTGCTGGAGGAGGACTACGCCGATCTGCCCCGGGACGAGGAGGGGCTGCGGGCGTGGCTGGAGCGGCTGAGCCTGGATGGGCGGCGCTCGGTGGTGCTCACCGGGGTGAGCCTCCGGCCGGGCGCCATCGGCGCGGGCTGCTTCGACCGGGCCACAGGGCGCATCCGCTTTGCTATGGCCAGGCAGGAGCCGGCCCAGTTCCCCGGAACCGGCGACCTTTTCGCCAGCGTGGTGCTGGGGGCGATGCTCCAGGGGGAGCCGCTGGAGACAGCGGCCCAGCGGGCGGCGGAGTTTGTCCAGCGGTGCGCAGCCCACACCCTGGCGCTGGGCACCCCGGTTCTGGAGGGGGTCCAGTTCGAGCCGCTGCTGGGAGAGCTGATGCAGAGATAAGGGAATCCCCATGCCGCCGTACTTCGGCGGCATGGGGATTTGTCTATTGGGCGGACTGGTCCAGGCGGGTGAGCAGGCGCTCCAGACGGACGGCCTGCTCCAGGGTGCAGTACTCCACCGGGCGGCCCTCCACCAGATCCAAAAACGCCGCGGCCTGCCGCGCAAAGCGGAGCCCGGGCGGCTCGGCGAGGTGCTCCGAACGCGCCTCCCCCTCCGGGGCGTAGGGACCGTCCGGGGCCTTGGGCCAGTAAGTGAGGACGCCTTCCTCCACACTGGCGCGGAGAAGCCCGCCCTCGCCGGAGATGCACAGGTGGATGCCGTCCAGTCCCACCCGGCTGACGGAGACGCTGCACAGCGCCCCGCCGGTTCCCCGGCCGCAGAACACGAAGGCGTCGTCGTTCTCCACACAGGTGTTTCCCTGGCCGTCCGGCCGGCGGTTGGGGAGGAAGGTGCCGCCGTAGCCGGCGGCCTCGGCCAGCTCCACGCCCGCTGCATATTGGAGCAGGTCCAGCAGGTGGCTGCCGAAGTCGCCCAGAGCACCGCTGCCGGAGGCGGAGCGGCGCATCCGCCACTCCAGAGGGACCGCGGGGTCGGCCAGGCGGGTGCCGCCCTGGCTGGCCTGGGCCAGATAGACCCGCCCCATCCGCTGGCGGAGGAGCGCGCGCAGCCGCTCCACCACGGCGGTATAGCGGTAGACATAGGCCACCATCACCCTGGCATCCCGCCGGGCCAGCAGCCGCTCCGCCTGCCCCGGCGGGGCGGTCTGGAGCCCCAGGGGTTTTTCCAGAAGCACGGCCTTGCCCCGCTCCACCGCGCGCTCGGTATAGGGCAGGTGGAACTGGTTGGGAGTGCAGAGCACCACTGCGTCCACCACGTCCAGCAGCTCCTCCAGGCGGGTGGTCATCCGTACCCCGTCAAGCCCGTGCCGGATGCACAGCCGCCGGCAGCCCTCCAGGGTGCGGCTGCACACAGCGGTGACGGTACAGCGCCCCGCCTGGGCCAGAAAGCCCTCCACATGCCGGTCGGCGATGGCCACCGTGGTGCCCGCGCCGACGATTCCAATCCGAATTCCCATACGTCCGCTCCTTTTTTCAGCTTCACTCCATCATAGCACGGAGCGGGACGTTTGCAAAGCGGTTTCAGCGCAGGCGGAACAGGCGGCGCAGGTGGATGCCCTGGGCCTGGAGGGCGGCCAGGTAGAGCACGCCGCCGAACAGCAGGCAGGCTAAGGCAGCGGGGAGAGCCTCCAGGCCGGCGCGGCGGAGCACCTGGAACAGAAGGTTGATCACCAGCCCCATGAGCAGGGCGGAGAGGGCGGGGGCGGTGCACCACTGAAAAATCTGGGCCCGCAGGCCGGTGGCCCGGCGGACGGCCCACCAGTTGAGGAGTACCCCCAGGGCGGCGGAGGCGAGAAAGCCCGCCACATAGCCCCTGAGCCCCACGCCGGGCAGGCCCATGAGGAAGAAGGTACAGCCGAGCTGCACCACGCCGCAGAGGATGGAGTTGCGGGCGGCGGCCCCCGGACGGCCCACGCCGTTGAGGGCGGAGGCGAGGACGGACTGGTAGCAGGACAGGAGCACCCCGACGGACAGGGGGAGAATAGAGCGGCCCACGGTGGGTTCCCGGAACAGGGCGGCGCCCAGGGTGGGGCCCAGCACCACCAGAAAGGCCATGGCGGGGAGGATCAGCACCGAGGTGGCCAGCATGGAGCGGTCCACCCGGTGCTGCACCAGACCCCGCTGCCCCAGGGCGGCGCCTTCAGCCAGCTTGGGCACCAGCACCAGGCCCAGCGCCCCGATGAAGGCGGTGGGCAGGCAGAGCATGGGCAGGGTCATGCCGCACAGCACGCCGAAGGCGCTCATGGCCTCCGAGACCTCCGCCCCCGCGTGGACCAGCCGCTGGGGGATGAGCACAGAGGTGGCCGAGCCCATTAGGTTGCCCAGCAGGCTGGTCAGCCCGATAGGGACGGCGATGGAGGCGATGCGGCGGTTGAGCTGCCGGTGCTCCAGCGGCGCGCCGGTCAGGCCGCCCGCCCGGTTCAGGTGCCGCCGGGCCAGCAGGAGCAGGGTAACGGCGGAGAACAGCTCGCACAGGATCATGCCGGTGACAATCAGCCCCACCGTCCGCTCCGGGTTCTGGGGGAGAAAGACCACCAGCAGCCCCAGCACCGCTCCGGTGCGGATGAACTGTTCACACAGCTCCACCGCCGCCGGCGGACGGATGTTGCCCGTGCCGTAGAAGAAGTGCTTGTGCAGGTTTTCCACCCCGGTGAGCAGGATGCAGGGCAGCAGGAGCAGCAGGCCCAGCTGGGTGCGGGCGTCCCCCAGCAGATAGACCGAGATGGGGTCGTAGAGCAGGACCACCACCGCAGCCACCGCCGCAAAGAGGAGGAGAAACACCGCCAGGCAGCGGCGGAGCACCTGGGCGATGGCGGCCCGGTTGCCCCTGGCGTGATACTGGGAGGAGAGGTTGGACACTGCCACCGTCAGACCCACGGCGGTGAGGGCCATGATGACGGAGAACACCGGCATGATGAGCTGGTACAGCCCCATGACCTCCGCGCCGATCAGCCGGGAGAGCAGGATGCGGTACACGAACCCGAGAAATTGGGAGACGATACTGGTGCCCGTGAGGATCAGGGTACCGTAGAGCATAGAGGTACGGTCGAGTTTCAAGGCGCACCCTCCTTTCCCTAAACCCTATTCACCACGGGTTGTCCCCCATACGCGGGAAAATCTTTGACAAAACGGCCGCAAGCGCGTATGATAAATCCATTCATACTTTGTAGTATGGAAGAAAGGGCCAACCGTGGCGGCCAAAGTGATCCATGTGCCCTGATGTTCCCCAGCAGCGCGCCGGCTCTCCTGTTCAAACACTGCGGGAGGGCACCGGGCCCAGCATACCGGGCCTTCCACATGGGCAATGGATACCGCCCCATGTTCCTGTCCCTGGCCGATCTGCCTGTGCGGGATGCGCTGCCGGGCTGCGGGTATGAGTGGAGACCGCCCGGCTGGTCTGCCATGAAAAACCGGCCGGTTTGCTGATTATCCTGAGAGATCTGGAGTGGCCTTTTCCTGATTTATGCATCCTGACCACAAATTTTGATAAAAAAATAACGCTTTTTTCTTGCATTTCACTTGCCTGTTGGCGTGGAAAGCAGTATACTTATTAGGAAGGTTTGTGTTAAAAAAATAACGATTATAATCGCAGGCTTTGATATTGGATTAAGGAGGCAGAACAAATGGGATTTGTGAAGCTGGAAAAGCAGGGCCATGTGGGCATCGTGACGATCGACCGTCAGGAGGCCCTGAACGCCCTGAACAGCCAGGTTCTGAGCGATCTGGACGCGGTTATCGACCAGGTGGCGGCGGACGATGAGATCTATGTGATGATTCTGACCGGCGCGGGCCGCTCCTTTGTGGCGGGAGCCGACATCGGTGAGATGAAGGGCTTCTCCTCGATCGACGGCAAGAAGTTCGGCGTGCACGGCGGCGGCGTGTTCCTCAAGCTGGAGAACCTGTCCAAGCCCGTGATTGCGGCGGTAAACGGCTTCGCCCTGGGCGGCGGCTGTGAGCTGAGCATGGCCTGCGACATCCGACTGGCCAGCGAGAAGGCCCGGTTCGGCCAGCCCGAGGTGGGCCTGGGCATTACTCCCGGCTTCGGCGGCACCCAGCGGCTGCCCCGCATCGTGGGCGTCAGCAAGGCTATGGAGCTGATTCTGACGGCCAAGACCATCAAGGCCGACGAGGCCAAGGCCATCGGCCTGGTCAGCGAGGTCTACCCCGCCGAGGAGCTGATGGATAAGGCCATGGAGCTGGCCAACGCGATCTGCGCCAACGCCCAGATCGCCGTGTGCGAATCCAAGCGCTGCATCCGCATGGGCATGCAGACCGACATCCACACCGGCTCCGCTTTCGAGGCCGAGGCCTTCGGCGTTACCTGCGGCACCGAGGACAAGAACGAGGGCATGGGCGCGTTCCTGGAGAAGCGGGCTGAGAAGCACTTCCAGAACCGGTAAACGGTACATATGACGCCTGTCATCGCAAACCTGTCCGACCAGGTATGGAATGTTCTGATCAAACCAATAGAAAAGAGGTTTTTTACTATGAAGAAGATTGTGGTCATCGGCGGCGGTACCATGGGGCTGGACATCGCCCAGGTATTTGCCCGCAACGGCTATGACGTTGTGGTGCGCGACATCAAGGACGAGATCATCCAGGCCAGCGAGGCCCGGCTGAACAAGGGCCTGGATAAGCTGGTGAGCAAGGGCAAGCTGGACGAGGCCAAGAAGGCTGAGATCCTGTCCCACATGAGCTTCACCACCGAGCTGGCCGCCGCTGCCGATGCCGATCTGGTGGTGGAGGCCGCCATCGAGAACCTGGACATCAAGAAGAGCATCTTCGCGGAGCTGGACAGCCTCTGCAAGCCGGAGACCATCCTGGCCTCCAACACGTCCTCCATCTCCATCACCGCCATCGCGGCGGCCACCAAGCGGGCCGACAAGTTCATCGGCATGCACTTCTTTAACCCCGCCACCGTCATGAAGCTGGTGGAGGTCATCCGGGGCGCCCACACCTCCGATGAGACCTACAAGACCATTGCCGAGCTGGCCGCCGCCATCGGCAAGGAGCCCGTTGAAGTCAATGAGGCCCCCGGCTTTGTGGTGAACAAGATTCTGGTTCCCATGATCAACGAGGGCATCGACCTGGTCTACACCGGCGTGGCCAGTGTGGAGGGCGTGGACACCGCCATGAAGCTGGGCGCCAACCACCCCATGGGCCCCCTGGCCCTGGGCGATCTGATCGGCCTGGACGTATGCCTGGCCATCATGGACACCCTGTACGACGAGACCCACGATCCCAAGTACCGCGCCTCCCTGCTGCTGCGCAAGATGGTCCGCGCCGGCAAGCTGGGCCGTAAGACCGGCATCGGCTTCTACGACTACTCCAAAAAGTAAACAGGGCAGACGCAGTTCCCTATGCGAGCAACGACGGGCGGGAGCCCCTGACTCCCGCCCGCCCGTTCTGAAATATAAATCTTAGGAGGAAGGCAACAAATGGATCTGCACCTTTCCAGAGAGCAGGAAATGCTCCGCAAGATGTACCGTGACTTCGCCGAAAATGAAGTCAAGCCCCTGGCCGAGTGGGTGGACGAGAACGAGGCGTTCCCCGAGGAGACCGTCAAGAAGATGGCGAAGCTGGGGATGATGGGCATCTATTTCCCCAAGGAGTACGGCGGTGCCGGCGCGGACGTTCTGTCCTATGTCATGGCCGTCGAGGAGATGAGCAAGGTCTGCGGCACCACCGGCGTTATCATCTCCGCCCACACCTCCCTGTGCTGCGCTCCCATCTATGAGAACGGCACCGAGGAGCAGAAGAAGTATTACCTGCCCAAGCTGTGCTCCGGCGAGTGGATCGGCGCGTTCGGCCTGACCGAGCCTGGCGCCGGCACCGATGCCCAGGGCCAGCAGACCACCGCCGTGCTGGACGAGAAGGGGGAGAACTGGATCCTCAACGGCTCCAAGATCTTCATCACCAACGCCGGCTACGCCAACGTGTTCGTGATCTTTGCCATCACCGGCGTTACCACCGACAAGCGCGGCCGCAAGAAGAAGGAGATCTCCGCCTTCATCGTGGAGCGCACCGACCCCGGCTTCTCCGTGGGCAAGCACGAGAAGAAGATGGGCATCAAGGGCTCCTCCACCTGTGAGCTGATTATGGAGGACTGCATTATCCCCAAGGACCGCCTGCTGGGCAAGCAGGGCAAGGGCTTCGGCATCGCCATGAAGACCCTGGACGGCGGCCGTATCGGTATTGCCTCCCAGGCCCTGGGTCTGGCCGAGGGAGCCATCGAGGAGACCATCAAGTACACCAAGGAGCGCGTCCAGTTCGGCCGGCGCATCTCCCAGTTCCAGAACACCCAGTTCCAGCTGGCTGACATGCACGCCAAGACCGAGGCGGCCAAGTGGCTGGTGTACTCCGCGGCCATGAAGAAGGAGAACCACGAGCCCTACACTGTGGACGCCGCCATGGCCAAGCTGGTGGCGGCTGAGACGGCCAGCGACGTGACCCGCCGCTGCGTGCAGCTGTTCGGCGGCTATGGCTACACCCGTGAGTACCCCATGGAGCGCATGATGCGCGACGCGAAGATCACCGAGATCTACGAGGGTACCAGCGAGGTGCAGCGCATGGTCATCTCCGCCAACCTGGGCGTGAACTAAAGGAACTGGAGGGAAAATTACGATAT
>NZ_CAXSQB010000032.1:0-36311 GCF_964239415.1 Clostridium sp. ATCC BAA-442
GGAACCGTCTTTTCCGCGTTGGCCACAATATCCAGGGGTTCCAGCACAGTCTCGCAGCGGTAGCCTCCCTCCCGGGTGCACCGGAAGGCCACCATCTTGTCGGAATACCCGGCGACCGCAGCCTCCACGGCCGCCTTGCCCGCCAGAAACGCCTCGTCGATGTCGGTCTGGGACGCGCTGTGGGCGCCGCAGCGCTGGGGTAGGGACAACTCGATGCCCCGCACCTTGGCGGAGGGCTCCCGCTGCCGGAGAAGGTCGGCCAGCAGCGCCGCCAGCCCCCCAAGCTGGGTGTGGCCGAAGCCGTCGTTGGCGGCGGCGGAAACTCCTTCGGCGATGAAGGCGCCGTCCGCCCGGTGGATTCCCTCAGAGACCGCGATCAGGCACTTGTTCTTCGCCTGATAGACCTGGTGGACATCCGCCAGAAAGCGTTCCATGTCAAAATCCACCTCGGGAAGGTAGATGAGATCCGGGCCGTAGCCCGCCCAGGCAGCCAGAGCAGCCGAGCCGGCCAGCCAGCCGGCGTGGCGTCCCATGATCTCCAGAACGGTAATGGTTCCGTTGTCGTACACATGGGTATCCCGTTGGACCTCCATGCAGGTGGTAGCGATGTACCGGGCTGCGGAGCCGAAGCCCGGGCAGTGGTCGGTGCCGTTGAGGTCATTGTCAATGGTCTTGGGCACGCCGATGACGCGGCACGCATAGCCCACGGACTGCATGTACTTGGAGATTTTGTTGCATGTGTCCATGGAGTCGTTGCCGCCGTTGTAGAAGAAATAGCGCACATCATACTTGCGGAAAATCTCGAGAATACGGCGGTAGTCGGTGTCATCCTGGCTGGGATCAGCCAGCTTGTAGCGGCAGGAGCCCAGCGCGGAGGACGGGGTGTACCGCAGCAGCTCCAGCTCCCCGGCATCCTCCTGCCCCATATCGTACAGCCGGTCCTCCAGGACGCCCTGGATTCCGTTGGCCGCCCCCAGCACCCGGGTGATGCAGTCCGTGTCCAGGGCCGTGCGGATCACCCCGAGCGCGCTGGCATTGATGACCGCAGTGGGGCCTCCCGACTGCCCGATGATGCAGGCTCCTCTCAATTCACTCATGAATTCTTCCCCCTCATAGCAACAAGTTTCAAAGTTTATGGTTTCGGATATCAGCAGCTCTCCAAGTGCCCGCAATAAATGGTTACACAAGCGCCCCGGATTCTCCAGGTTCCAATGCCAACCGTTCCGCCGCAAACTGGTAGCCAGTCTGTCCTGCCCGAATAACCCATGCAAGCGCTGTGCCAAATATTTCATTGAGCCTCCGAAACCATGCCCATATAGCCATTGGCATTTACTGCATCTCCTTTTGACTAAAAATCACCTATTATATAAAGATTTATTGAATTTGGGATCTTTCAGCGGGTTTGCCACGTAAACGGCGCTCTCTCAGAAGCAACAGGCCAGCCCGTTTCTCAGACGGCAGCCGTTGGAGCCTTGCGCCCCTGCAAATATTTGCAAAAACGCAAAAGCTGAGCCCCAAAGTATGAAGGGGCGTAACGGCCCATAAGGAAGGTTATTTCTATTCAAGACGGGTTGCCTCTGGTAGTTATCATAGGCATTGGCAACCACCGCCACAAACAGTTCAGCAGTGACGGAACTGAGCATACGTACCTTCCTGGTATTGACTCCAGCTAGACGAGTAACCCCTCATTGCCGCCAATTGAGTAGTTGTATCGTCCGAAATAGGTCTTGTCCCTCTGGAAACAGCTTATGATGAGGGCCGCGACCATAAGAAGCGCGCAGATGGGCCGGGGCCGAACTTTCTCTGGCCGGTCCGCTTAAATATATCAGGGAAATCAAAATAGGTTTCTGATTTGAAGGATACATAGGCTATAAGTCATGGTAGCCACCATAGATGGAGATGATGAAGCAGGAGTTCAGGCTCATTAGGTTTAACGCCGTGAGGAACCGGGAGCCGCATATGCAAAGAAGATAATGACTTCGGTGGGAAGGATAAGGATGTAAAGCTGTTCTACCAATTTTATAACAGAGCTTCAAGGGCCCCAAGGGTCAGGTGAATGTGCCCGTTTTCCTCAGACTTCACGATGCAACCTCGATGTGAAGCTAGTCCAGAGCTTTGTCACGCCAACGCCTACAGTCCGATACTTAGGGCTACCGGTATGTGGTTTCTCCCTCAGCCCCCGGTGGACGAGATATTACTCGGCGTATTACTTTTTCGCCTGGGTTAGGCGCTTTGATTGGGAGACTGTAGGTGCGCGGTACACCGGCCTATGATTACAAAATGCCCCACTCTCCTCCTCCCTACCAATAACAAAAGGGAACCCCGCCGCAGCGACAGGGTTCCCTCTTACCTCTTAATATTGTAGTAGAAAGCAATATTGCCAGAAACGTGATGTGCAGCCAGAGCTTATCCTAGCTGCGGGATGTACCAGCTTCCTTTATCGTTTTCTCACCTGACAGTGCAAGCAACACCGCTACCAGGGTGCCATCCCTGCGCCACTTGGCAAATCTGGCGTATACAGATTGCCACGGCCCATATTTTCGGGGCAGCATCCGCCAATGAGCACCGTTTCGCACCACCCAGAGCATGCCGTTCAGCATAGTGCGGTCATTCTTACGGGGACGCCCCCGTCCATCAGCCCTGGGGGGAGGCAGAAGTGGCTTTACCCGTTTCCACTGTTCCTTGGTCAGGTCATATGCTCTCATGGGTGCTTTCACCATCTCTATCCAGTCTCTGCAAACTCAGGCTTCCGCTTCCGCAATGCTTTATTGCAGCATAGCAGACACAAAGGTATCCAGGTCCATACGCACAAAATAATCCTCCACCGGCCAGTCTTTCAATGCCTGCCGAAGAGCGCCTTCCTCCAGCGGAGTTCCCTGAAGGTACTCCGCCAGTGCGTCGCTGTCCTTCCGGGCGAAGTAATCCCCCCTGAAGGCAAGCCGGGTAATGTTCCCCTTCTCCACATCCATATGAATCTGAAGGGTTCCACACCCCTCCACCCGCCGCTCCTTCCGAATGCTGCAAGCCGGGGAATGGCCGTGGTTCCACTCCCACTGGCTATAAATCCGCTTCCGCAGTTCCTCCACCTGTTCCAGCTCCTGCGGTGAGAGCTGATACTTTCGCATGGAAAAGCACCAGAACATTCGTTCCCGCAGGGCCGCCCAGAAATCCTCCACCGTCATTTGGGGATCATTTACATAGGGCTTGATATTGGTGACCCGGCTGCGCACCGATTTCAGTCCCTTGGACTGAATTTTGTCGGGCCGAACGGCCAGTGCCTGGCCCACCACCTCCAGATCGGAGTCGAACATCAGGGTACCGTGATGCATGACCCGGCCCTGCCGCAGATATTGGGCGTTTCCGGAAAACTTTTTGTCCCCGATAGTCATGTCGTTTCGGCCATTGATCTGAGCCGGCACCCCCATCTCCCGCAGGGCGTCGACCACCGGCCGGCAAAAGGACGAGAAGTCGATCATTCCGCCCTGACAATCTCTGGCCACAAAAGTAAAGTTCAGATTGCCCCGGTCATGATATACCGCACCGCCTCCCGACAGCCGCCGAACCACGGTAATACCGTGCTCCTTTACATAGGTACTGTTGATCTCCTCCAGAACATTCTGGTATTTGCCCACCACAATCGTCCGGTCGTTCTGCCACAGCATGAAGCAGTCCTCTCTGGGGCCCAGCTGGTCAAAGACAAATTGCTCCAGGGCCAGGTTCCAGGCGGGATCCATGCTGGCGCTTTCCAGGTAATACATGACCTTCCGAACCTCCGTCAGCTCTCCAGATCGTGAATCTCGACCTTGACGCCCAGCTCTCGTCCGGTGTCAAAGTACTCAAACGTCTCCACTCCGGCCACATGTCCCTTCATCACACTGGCAATTCCCCGCTCTGCCATCGTCTCGCGGAACGCCTGGTTGTCTGTAAGGATGGAGATATGGTGAATATGGCCCTCGCCGTGCTCCTTCAGGTGTCTGGCGTAGTCGCTGTACTCATCCAGCGGCTGAATCAGCTCCAGCTGCACGTTTCCCGCCATGCACAGCGCCAGAGACACCTTGAAGTCCTGGCGCTTTCCATATACCATCAGATCCTCAGCCTCGTCCTTGAAACCTTTTTTTCCGTCCCGGATCTCCCAGGGGCCGATCCCATAAAGTTTCTGGTAGCGATCTACCATAGCATACAGATCTCCTGTCACGATGCCGATCTGGGTAATATTTTTGATTTCAGCGCTCAAGATGCAGCTCCTCCTGTTCCATTTCTTTTGCCAGAGCGACCGCCATGCGCACCGCGCCCTCAATGGCCTGGGCGCTGTGGTCACAATTCATGTGGCACACAAAATGGTCGTTATATGTATCCTGACCGATCCGGTGCGCCAGCTCTTCTATCGGCTCCTCGAACAACTCAGCCACAGAAACCGGCAGACCCACCTTTCTCCCGAAACGGATCACACGCCGGATCTCCTGCTCCTGATACCCCTCCAGGATCAGCTGAATCACCAGGCCCACCATCACCCGCTCGCCGTGCATATAGTCGTGCCCGCCCGGCAGAGAGGACAGATAGTCGCCAAACCCATGCGCTCCGGAGCAGCCCGTATTGACTCCGCCGATGCCGGAGAGGAAGCAGTTGGCCTCGATCACCCGCTCCAGCGCAGGGATCACAATATGGTTTTCGGCCGCCAGCCGGGCCAACATCCCATTTTCCAGGATCAGCTCCCGGCAGATCCGGCACAGGGCCACTGCCGTGTTGGACATTTCATGCCCGCTGCCCGCGCAGCTCTCCATCTCGTACCAGGTCGCCAGGGCGTCTCCCATGCCGGACACCAGCAGACGCACCGGAGCCTGGGCCACAATGGTGGTATCGACATAGACCAGATCCGGGCACTTGTGGAAGATACGGTCCCCCACAATCTCCTGGCCGTTCTCGGAGTAAAGCACGCTGACAAAGGTACAGGGCGCGTCGGAGGCCGCTGCCGTTGGAATCATGACCATAGCCCGTCCCAAGTCCATCGCGGCGGAACGCACAATGTCCATCACTCCACCGCCGCCGATGGCGCACAGCACCTGGGCTCCGCTGTCCGCCGCCAGCTTTGTCACCCGCTGTATCTCCGAGGCGCAGGGCACCCCGGAGGTGAGCTCAAACTGTATCTGGGCATCAGTCCCCGAGAAGCTATGCGCCAGCTTTTCCTTTGATACCCTCAGGGCGGATTTGCTGCCAACAAACAGGAAGGATCGTCCGTAGCACATCGTATGCTCCGCGAACTCCTCTAGCGCGTCTTTTCCTTGAAAATAGGCTCCCGGAAATTTCATTGACAAGCTCATATCTCACGCTCCATTTTGAACATGCAGGGCTGGCCGGGTTGGTCCTTCTCCCCCCCCCGGCCAGTCTGCTGTATTTACGCTCTGTTCGCGTTGGCCTCTACCTTGGCATACACGTTTTCAGCGTAATTTGCCATAAAGTCCACATAGTAGTCGTAATTTACCTCGGCATTATTGCGAACCAGCAGGTTCTGATATTCCTCGTCGGAGATGGTGTGGGTGGAAAGTGCCTCGTCACTCAGGAACTTGTAGAAGTCCTCCGCATTGTCAGAAGTCACTGTGAACAGCTCCAGGCTGTCAAAGTAGGGGGCCTTGCCCTCAGAATCCTTGATTACGTTTCCATCCAGGTAATTGACCAAGAGGGTAATCGCCACTCCGCAGCTTGCAAACACGCCTCCGCTGCATGCCTCTACCTCACCATCCATAATAAGCTGGCAGATATTTGGACTGATATCAGCGCCGTAAATCTTACACCCCTCAAGGCCGCGGGACTTGACAACATCCGCAGCCGGCGCCACGTAGTCATTGCCGCACGCATAGACGCAGTCCACATCGGGATAGGCGGTCAAGAGATCATTTGTCTTCTGCACTCCTTCAGAGGGATCCGCGGAGTGAGAGACAAACAGCACCTCTCCGCCGCCAGCCTCAAACGCCTCGGTAAAGCCGATGATACGGCGGTCGTGGGCGTAGTCGCCGGAAGCGCCGGCGGAGATCACCGCAGTCTTACAGCCGTCGGCCAGCGCCAGCTCCGCAATGCCGGCCCCTTCGCCCTGGGGACTGTAGACCACCGTTCCCACATAGTACTCGTCCTGCTCAAAGGCAGCCACATCCTCATCCTTGGGCGCACACGCAAAGAACACATACGGTGTCTCCGCATTTTTGCAATACTGGGCAGCTACCGGGAAAAGCGTCTCGGAGATGCCCAGAAATGCCACCCCGTCAGGAGCAGAGGCCAGTTGGTTCTGGAGCTGGGTGATCGACTTGTCAGCGGTAAACTCATTGTTGGTTACATTCAAAGTCACACCGAGGGCATCCGCCGCGTTCTGCTCATAGGCCGCATTTGTATCAAGCGGATAGACACCCGCGCCGAAGTTGTTGGTGGCGATGGTATAAGAGGTATTGCTGCCGGTATTGACAGCGGGGCTGCTCTGTCCACCGCCAGACTCCCCTGTGGGGGCGCAGCCGGAGGCCAGCGCGGAAAGCATTGCCAGGCCGAGAACCAAAGCAAGGATTCGTTTCATGTGTTTCCCTCTTTTCATCCGGTTTTATACTCATATAGCTTGCGGCAGTCACACATCATGTTAACCGCGCTCCACATGCCATCACTCCAGAAGGCCGCTCTGCACCACCATGTTTGCGGCAAGCCGCCTCTGGGATAAGGCTGGCCAGAGCTGGAAGGGCCCGGCCAGCCCGCTCAGGAGACAGCGCTCTTACTGTGCGGCATTTGCCTCCACTTTTGCGTAAACGTTCTCCTCATAGTTGGTCAGGAAGTCGTAGAAGTAGTCATAGTCCACGTCGGGATTGTTGCGAACCAGCAGGTTCTGATACTCCTCGTCGGAGATGGTGTGGGTGGCCAGGTTCTCATCGCTGAGGAACTCATAAAAGTCCTCAGCGTTCTCGGCAGTCACCATGAACTGGGTTAGGTTATCAAAGTAGGGCGCGGTGCCGTCGGCGTCCTTGATCGGGTTGCCGTCCAGATAATTGATCAGCAGGGTCACCGCCAGACTGCCACAGACAAACTCACCGCCCGTGCAGGCTTCCACCTGGCCATCCATAATGAGCTGGCACACAGAGGGGCTGATGTTGGAGCCGTAGATCTTGCAATCGGTAATGCCGCGGGACTTGATGACGTCGGCGGCAGGGGTGATGTAATCCTCACCGGTGGCATAGATACAGTCCGTGTCGCCATAGGCGGTCATGTAGTCATTGGTCTTCTGTACGGCCTCGGAGGGATCGGCGGAGTGGGAGACAAACAGGATCTCACCGCCGCCGGCCTCAAAGGTCTCAGTAAATCCGATGATGCGGCGGTCATGGGCATAGTCGCCGGAAGCGCCGGCGGAGATCACCGCGGTCTTGCAGCCGTCAGCCAGCGCCAGCTCGGCCAGCCGCGAACCCTCGTTCTTGGGGCTGTAAATGACCATGCCCACATAGTACTCATCCTGCTCAATCTTTTCCATATCCTCATCGGTGGGAGAGCAGGCATAGAAAACATAGGGCGTTTTGGCGTTCTTGCAATACTGCGCCGCCACAGGGAAGAGCGTCTCGGAGATACCCAGGAAGGCCACCCCGTCGGGGCTGGCGGCCAGCTGATTTTGCAGCTGGGTTATAACCTTGTCGGCGGTAAACTCGTTGTTGGTAACGGTCAGGGTCATGCCAGTGGCGTCCGCCGCGGACTGCTCGTTGGCCACCATCATATCCAGAGGATAGGCGCCCACGCCGAAGTTGTTGGTGGCAATGGTATAACCACCTTCGCCGCCCGCGTCAGCCGTGGGACTGGTCTGGCCGTCGTCGGTCTGATCTGCGGGCGTGCAGCCGGCGGCCAGTGAAAAGAACATTGCTGCGCTGAGAACCAATGCAAGAAGTCGTTTCATGTGTTTCCCTCTTTTCATTCGTTTTTATATGCGCATGGCTTGGGGTGGATAAGACGTCTCTTATCCTCAATTTTATGGTACATGCCGCATGTGCCTCATGTCAATTGCAACCGGCATGCCAGCCTCCGGCGTTCAGGGGCCGGCACACCAAAGGCCTTGTGTCCCGTTACGTCCCAGGCAGTCTCCCTCTGCCCGCGTCCTGCCCGCGGGCGGCTTTTGGGCAGAAGGAAGCTTGCATTCGTGCAATTTTTTGCACCTGTGCAAACAGTGCCCCAATAACATTGCCGGAATTTCCTCCGCGCTCAGATCTCCGGGAAATACTTGGCGTCCTTTTCGGCCACCCAGGCGTGTTCAGGTACAACCGTGGTAACCATGGGATCGTTGTCGCGCAGACGGATGGCCCAGATATAGTATTCCGCATACCCGGGGGCAGTGGCCTGGCTGTGAGTCACGCCGTGGGCCATGCAGGTGGCGTCGTTGTGGTGAACTTTATAGACGGTGTCTCCCACCTCGGCATAGCCGTAGCCATTTTCGGGCAGGAACTTATAGAAGTAGATCTCAGGCTCCACGTGGGTATGGGGGGGGAAGCTGGACCACTTGCCGGGGTAGCTCACCACCTCGCCGATGAAGAAGTTTGTCTCCGGACAGTTGGAGCGATCCAGGAAGGTGCGCACGATACGGGTGGATGCCTCGTTCATCAGGCCGGCGCCCCGGAGTTCAGAGCCGCACAGCAGATCCTCGCCCTTCATCAGCTTGGGTTCAAAATGCTTGGGATTTGTGGTGCGCTGGATGGAGACTTCGGCCTTGTCAGACTGGCACATCAGCTCCACAGCGGTATTCTGGGGCACATGGAGCAGGATGGGATCCTCATGGAAGCAGGATTTGCGCTCCACGGTCTCCTCCTTGTCCGCCCAGCGGAAGGTAACCTTGCCCGTCACCAGGACGTAAATGCACTCTTTCGGCTCGTTGTAGCTGACAGTATCGCCCTTTTCCATCAGCAACTCGCCGAAGTCCATGTTCATGTCGGAGGCGTCGCCCTCCACAACGATGGGATTATATCCCCTCTGGAATCCGGAATTGGTGAGTTTCATATAAATTACCTCCTACAAATTTTGATTACTGATTTTTTCGCGCGATCGCTTTTCGCGCCTTTTCGTAAATGGTCTTGGCGTCCAGCTGGTAGATTTCCCGCAGGTAGTCCACCGTGCCCACCTGGCCAAACCGGTCCAAAACTCCTACCCGCTCCAGCGGCACAGGGCAGGTCTCCGCCACAACTTCGGCCACCGCGCTGCCCAGACCGTTGTAAATGCTGTGGTTTTCGGCCGTGACAATGGCGCCGGCAGAGCGGGCGTAGTGCTCCACCGCATCCCGGTCAATCGGCTTGAGGGTGAACACATTGACCACAGCCGCGCTGATTCCCTCCCGGGCCAGCTGATCGGCCGCCTTCAGCGCCTCGGCCACGCACACGCCGGTGGCCATAAGGGTCACATCAGTACCGGGGCGCAGCTCAGCCGCCTTCCCAATTTCAAAGGTGGAGCCAGGCTGGTAAATTTGCACCGCGTTCTTCCGGGACAGGCGGACATAATATACGCCGTTGGCCCTCTCCAGTTGGCGAATCACATTGTCCAGCATGATGGAGTCGGTGGGCTCGATAATGGTCACTCCAGGGATATCCCTCAGGGAGCCCATGTCCTCAAAGGGCATGTGGGTGGCGCCATTCATGGCCGCAGTGATACCGGGATCGCTGCCGATGATGCGGATGTTGGCTTTGGCAAAGGCGGCAGACACAAAAATCTGGTCTAAGCAACGGCGGGTGGCGAAGCAGCCGAATGTGTGGCAATAGGGCACCATGCCCACGGCGGACATGCCCGCAGCCACGCCGATCATGTTGGCCTCCTGAATGCCGCAGTTCACCGTCCGCTCGGGATGGGCCTCCCCAAATGGTACCGTACCCACAGAATTCATTAGATCGGCGTCCATGACTACAATCCTGTCGTTCTGGTTTGCCAGATCAATCATCGTTTGGCAGTACACATCCCGCATGGCCTGCTTCTCTGTTTCAAGCGTCTCACAGATCCTGTACGACATTTCAGCACCCCTCCTTCTCCAGCCGTGCAATGGCCTCCTCACACTGCTCCTTGCTGAATCTCATGTGGTGGTTATACTTGATCCCCTCCGCGAAGAAGCAGCCCTTGCCCTTTTGGGTCTGGAGGACGATCATAGTGGGCTTCTCCTGCTGATGCTTGGCCAGGGCGATGGCATCATAGATGGCGTCGACGTCATGCCCGTCCACCTCCAGGGCGTACCAGCCGAAGTCCTGGAATTTCTGGCGCATATCCCCCAAATCGCAGATATCCTTGGTATAGCCGTCCAGCTGCTGATGATTGTAGTCCAGGAACGCAATCAGGTGGGACAGCTTGTGCTGCGGGGCGTACAGGGCTCCCTCCCACACCTGTCCCTCCTGGCTCTCGCCGTCGCCCAGCAGCAGGTAGGTATAGTTGTCCTTTCCCAGCATTTTATTTCCATGGGCGATGCCGATGGCGGTGGACATACCCTGGCCCAGGGAGCCGGTGCTCATATCCACGCCAGTCGTGCTGTTGCGGTCGGGATGGCTGGGAAGCCTGGTTCCGTTGGTATTGATGGTCAGCAGCTGCTCGACCGGGAAGTAGCCTTTCAGCGCCAGCGCGGCGTACAGGGCGGGGCCGGCGTGCCCCTTGGACATGACAAAGTAGTCCCGATCCTCCCACTGAGGGTTCTTCGGATCCACGTTCATTACGCCGCCATAGAGTACACCCAGCACATCTGCGGCAGACATGGCGCCGCCCAGATGGCCGAAGCCCAGTTCGCCCAGGGCCTTCAGCACCTGGATGCGGATGTTTTTTGCAAACAGCTCCAGGTCCTTATGTTGTGTCATCGTACGTTACCTCACTTTCTCCTCTGCTTAAAAGCGCTCCAGCGCTTTACCCACTTTGATGAGATTTGTGATAAGCCCATCGTTATAGGCCTTCATTTCCTCCGCCGTCCACGTCTGCATGCCCACGCCGCCGGTCTTGAATCCCAGCTCGCCCCGCTCCACCTTCTCCTTCAGAAGGGGCGATGGTTCGTGGGAGTCCTCCAGGTAGCTATACAGATAAGAGGAAATACTCAGACACAGATCGGCGCCGATGGCGTCAATCTGCTCAATGGGGCCGATGGTACCCAGGCGCATTCCGAAGCTGTATTTGACGGCATCGTCCACGTCCTTGGGGTCTGCAATGCCGTTGGCAATGATGCTCACAGCCTCACGCCCCAGGGCGTTCTGCATCCGGTTGGCAATGAAGCCGGGCACGTCTTTTTTTACTACGATGGGCTTTTTGCCCGCCTCGCGAAGCACGTCACACACCGCATCCACCGCATGGTCGGACACATCGGCGGTACGCACCACCTCTACCAATGGGATGAGGAAGGGCGGGTTCCAGAAGTGAGTGCCCAAAATCCGCTCTCTGTGGACGGACTTGGAGGCGATCTCCGTGACGCTCATGGCAGATGTGTTGGTGCACAGCACCGCCCCAGGCTTGCACGCCTGATCCAGGCGCGCAAAATAGTTCTGCTTGAGCTCCATGTTCTCCAGCACGCACTCGATGGCGAAGTCCGCCTCACGGGCAGCCTCGTCAAAGTCCAGCACAATATCAATGCGCTTCCGGATTTCGTCACACCGGTCGGCATCCACCAGGCCGTTTTCCGCCAACAGCTTCAGGTTATCCTCAATGACCCCGGCGGAGGTCTGCTGCTCCCTGACATCAAAGGCCAGCAGCTTCACGGGGAAACCGGTCACCGCAAACTGAAGCGCAATGCCGGTTCCCATTTTGCCGGCGCCGAACACGGAGATCTTCGCCTTGTTTTCCATATCATTCATCCTTTCCATCAGATCCGCTCAAATACCGCGGCGCCGCCTTGCCCCCCTGCCATGCAGAAGGCCACCAGTCCGTAGCGCGCCCGGCGCCGTTTCAGCTCATACAGTAGCTTTGCCGTCAGAATGGCGCCGGTACCTGCCAGCGGATGTCCCAGCGCCAGCGCGCCGCCGTTGACATTCACCTTGTCCATATCCAGTCCAAGCTCCCGGATGCAAGCGATGGATTGTGTGGCAAACGCCTCGTTCAGCTCGATGAGATCCATCTCCTCCAGGGTGAGTCCGGTCTTGCGCAGCACCTTCCGGATGGCCTCCACCGGGCCGATCCCCATGATGCTGGGCTCACAGCCGGTAACCGCAAACCCCCGGAACACCGCCAGGGGCTCCAGGCCCTTTTTCTCCGCCGTCTCCCGATCCATAAGCACCACTGCGCCGGCGCCGTCGCTCATCGGAGAGCTGTTGCCGGCGGTGCATACCCCATCAGGCTCAAAGGCGGTGGGCAGTCTGCCCAGAGTCTCCATGGTGCTCTCCGGCCGGACGCATTCATCCCTGTCCACCACGGTGGTCTTACCGCGCTTTCCGGGTACCGTCACCGGAATCATCTGCGCGTCAAACCGGCCTGCCGCCTGCGCGGCGGCCGCCTTTCGGTGGCTCTCCAGGGCGAAGGCATCGCACTCCTCCCGGGTGATGTGGTACTTTCTGCCCAGATTTTCGGCGGTAGTACCCATACTGACATTGAGCGCCCCAGGGGCAGTTCTGCGAACCAGCCACTGCGGAGGCGCCACCTGATAGGCCACCCGGGCCTTCTCCATCAGGTGGGGACGGTTGGAGTCACTTTCCGTTCCCCCTGCCACCACAATGTCGGCCTCCCCGGCTTCAATCATCAGCGCACCGATGGCAATGGCGTTGAGGCCGGAGGAGCACTGCCGGTCAATGGTGATGGCGGGCACCGTAAAGGGCAGGCCGGCCTGGAGTGTAACCACCCGCGCCAGGTTGGCGCTGTCGTTGTTGCCCAGGTTGCCGAAGATAACCTCCTCCACCTCTTCTCCCTGAAGCCCCGCCCGGCGAACCGCCTCGGCGATAACCAGCGCGCCCAGCTCGGGGGCGCCTACCGCTGCCAGGGCTCCCCGGCACCGCCCTACGGGGGTGCGCACCGCAGAGACAATTACCGCTTCCCGCTTCATGCTCCTTCCTCCTCGTGTTCCCGGTACACCCGGGCCTTCTCCTCGCCCTTGAGCACGCGGGTAATTCCTGCGGCCAGAGCCTCCATCTCAAATTCCCCGGGGATCACCGCCACCGGAGCAATGAAGCGCACCTTCCGGCGCAGCTTTTCCACCAGCAGCTCCGAATTGGCAATGCCTCCGGTGAGGACAACTCCGTCGATCTCTCCGTCCGCCGCCGCCGCCAGGCCGCCGATGCATTTGGCCGTCTGATAAATCATGGCCTCGTAGATGAGTGCGGCCTTCTTGTCGCCGGCCCTCACCTTCGCCTCCACCTCCCGCACGTCATTGGTTCCCAGGTATACGGTGAGGCCGCCTTTGCCCCGAACCATGGCGCTGAGCTCCTCAAAGGTGTACTCCCCGGAGCAGCATACCCTGGCCCATCCGATGCTGGGCAGTCCGCCGGCGCGCTCAGGCGAGAAGGTGCCCTCCTCATCGGTCATGATGTCGGCAATAACCCCCCTCTTGTGGAGGCCGATGCTAATGCCCCCGCCCAAATGAACCATGATAAGGTTCAGTTCCCCATACTTCCGGCCCAGCCGCTGTGCGTACATGCGGCCCACCGCCTTGGTGTTGAGGATATGGCCCATGCTCAGCCGCGGCACCAGGGGGCAGCCGGAAATCCGGGAAACCGGCTCCATCTCGTCAGCGGTATTGCCGTCATAGATGTAGGCCGGAATATGGAGCCGTTTGGCCATATCCAGTGCGATAATCGCAGCGGTGGTGGAGGCATGTTGTCCGATGGGCCGGTTTCGCAGCACATCGATCATCTCATCGTTGACCACATAGGCCCCCGTGTGAATGGGCGGCAGGGAGCCGCCCCGGGCCACAATCGCGGTCAGGCCGGACAGATCATAGTCAATCTCGGCCAAAAATTCCTCCACCGCCTTCTGGCGGAAGGGGGCCTGGTCGGCGGCTCTGGCGTACCGCGCCACCTCAGAGGCCGGGTGGGACAGGCTCTTTTTATACCGCTCTACGCCGTTCTCAAAAATCGAAATCTTGGTCGAGGTGGAACCTGGATTGATGATGAGCAGCTTGATCTCCTGTTCCATATGTAAGCTCTCCTTTCCGTGTCACAGCTTCTGGCTGGCAATCGCCCCCAGCAGAATGGACTGAAATTTATCCTCCTCGGTAGCAGAGCGGGAGCACAGAATCACCGGCGCTCTGGCCCCTACTACCACATTGGCGCTGCGCGCGCCCATGAAAAGCATCATCTTGCCCATCATGTTGCCCGACACCAGATCGGGGCAGATAAGCAGGTCGGCATCCCCCGCCACCGGGCTGTCGTAGCCCTTGATTTTGGCCGACTCAGGCTCAATGGACAAGTCAATGGAAATTGGGCCCTCCACGATACAGCCGGTAATCTCTCCCCGCTGATACATCTCCTTCAGTGCCTGGGCGTCTGTGCTCTCCTGAAGTTTGGGATTAAGGGTCTCCGCCGCCGCCAGCACGGCCACCTTGGGGCACTCCACCCCCATGCTGTGGAATACCTCCACGGCATTCTCCAGAATCTGCTTTTTCTGGGCCAGATCGGGCTTTGGGTTAAGAGCGGAATCGGTGAGGGCGAGCAGCTTGTGGTAGAAGGGGTTTTCCACAAAGGCCACCTGAGACATGAGCCGCCCGGTACGCATTCCATTTTCCCGGGCGATGAACGCCTTCATCATGGTGCGCGTCTCCAGTCCTCCCTTCATCAGGTAGTCCACTTCTCCCTCCAGTACCAGCCGGGTGGCCAGCGTCACGGCCTTCTCCGGTTCATCGGCCTGGTGAAAGCGCACACCCTCCGTGCTCAGTTGATGCTCCTCCATCAACGCCCGGATCTTCTTCTCATCACCGATCAGCACCGCCTGAATCAGGCCCTGCTGATGGGCCCGCATAGCGGCCAGAAGAGAATGCTCATTCTCCGCCATGACTACGGCCATCCGCTTCTTTCCAATTCCCGCACATATGGTTGCAAAATAATCCAATGAACGCAGCTGCATAGTCCCTACCGTTCCTTTCACCTGGTATTCATCAGGGCAGAGTGCAAGTGACGTGCCAAATCTCTGCGCCGTTGGAAGCCTTGATTTATTGTGCTCCCTCCCCAATTTCTCCCGCCGGCGCCTTGCAGATATGCATGATTTTGCAAAGTCGCAAGATTCCCCTGCGCACTTGAAAAATCAAATGGAACTTGCTATCATGAAACAGAACCGTCATGCGCGACAATTCGGAGGTAATATCATGCTGCACAGATCAATCATGCTCCATGCGGAAGACAGGATTCACGCATTGATCACCAGGCTGCGTGAATCCGCCGCTCCCCCCGAGCGGCAGGCTTTGTTGGATGAGCTGACCGAAATTGAAGCCTCTGTCCACGAGGTAGCCCACAGCGTGGTGGATTATCAGCACGTTATGGACGAGCTGGACGATAATATTCTGGTAGCCGACAAGGACGAGGTGGTTCTCTATGTGAATGACGCCTATATCCGCCACACGGGTATCGCCCCTGAGCAGATCCTTGGCAAGCGGATCACCGAACTGTTGGAGACCGGCACTTATTTTACCGATCCCACCGTCCCCGAGGTAATTCGGAGCAGGAAAAAGGTAATGAAGCTCTCCAGCATGTTCGGCCGGCCGGATAGTCTGGGATTCGTCACCGGCGTGCCCATCTTTGACGATGCAGGCGAGATCCAGTACGTGGTGGCCTGCAACCGGGGCGTATCCACCTTTAAGGAGCTGCGGGACAACTTTGTCCACTTTGTGGAGGCGGTCAACAATCTTCAGGGGGCCGCAGGCCATGTGCAAATGGTGCCGAACAGCAGCGGCATCGTCACCCCTCAGATGGTAGGGGAAAGCCCCGCTATCCAGCGGGTATATGATCTCATTGAGAATGTACGACAGACCACCGCCACCGTCCTCATCACCGGAGAGTCCGGCGTGGGCAAGGAACTGATTGCCGATGCCATCTACCGCACCAGTTCCCGGGCGGAAAAGCCCTTTATCAAAGTCAACTGTGCCTCCATTCCGGCCAGCCTGTTTGAGTCGGAACTCTTTGGCTATGAACGCGGTTCCTTCTCCGGGGCCAATGCTTCCGGCAAGCAGGGCCTCTTTGAGGCCGCCAACAACGGCACCCTGCTTCTGGACGAGATCGGCGAGATGCCCATGGACATGCAGGCCAAGCTCCTTCGGGCCATCCAGAACAACGAAATCACCCGGGTCGGGGGAATCCGCCCCATCAAGCTGGATATCCGTTATATCGCCTCCACCAACTGCGATCTGAAGAAAAAGGTGCGGGAGGGCACCTTCCGCAGCGATCTGTACTACCGCCTCCATGTGATCCCCATTCAGGTACCACCCCTGCGGGAGCGGGAAGGGGACGTTGCCCGGCTCAGCCAGCATTTTGTTTCGGAGTTCAATAAGCAATATCACAAAAATGTGGTGCTCTCCCCGGAGAACATCGAGTTATTGGAAAACTACTCCTGGCCGGGCAATATCCGGGAGCTGCGCAACGTCATGGAATATCTGGTCGTATGCTGCGCCCCCAACGGCCATGTGGACAACAGCTACATCTATGGCACCTTCGATCTGAGCAACCAGAATGCCTATGTGGAATATGACCCCGATCAGAGCCTCAACGACGCCATTACCGCCTATGAGAAAAAGTATCTGGAGAATGCTCTGCGGTACGCCCGCAATCTAAAGGAAGCCAGCCAGATTTTGAATATCGACCCCTCCACCGTGTCCCGCAAATTGCGCCAGCACGGACTTACGCTACAGGGAAAATAAAACGTCCTGCCGCAGTGCTTCAACTCTGCGGCAGGACGTTTTTCTCGGCACAGCCGGACAACCGTGCGCGTCCATACAACGGCACTGGTATCCTCGCAGCCGATGTGGCTGCGAGGGGCCATTTAAGAGCGGGCGGCCAGCCGCCGGTGGAGAAAGGTGAGTGCAAAACCGGCCAGGGCCACCACCGCCGCAATGAGGAACGCGCTGCGGTAGGAGCCGGTTCCGCTCATCACCCAAGAGGCCACCTGTGGGCCGAGCATGCCGGACAGCGCAAACCCGAAGAAGAGAATACCATAGTTTACCGTGTTGTTTCTCTGTCCGAACTCATCGGCCGTAAAGCCGGGGAAAATCCCCATCAGGGCCCCAAAGCAGGCCCCCACCAGGGCGATGGACACCGCAAATACCGCCATTGAGTCCTGTCCAAAGAAAAACAGGGCGCACAGCGCGGCAACCGAGATTGGGAATACCAGGGAGAGCGTGCCGATGCGCCCCAGCTTGTCGGAGAGAATACCCGCCGAAGCGCGGCCTCCGGCATTGAACAGGGAAAGCACCGAAACCATCAGGGCCGCAGCCGCGGGGGAAAAGCCGGCCTCCACCTGAGCCATGTCGGAGGCAGAGGAGATTACCATCATGCCGCTGAGTCCGCCGCACAGGAGCATGGCGCACATACCATAAAATTTTTTCTGACAAAGCATCTCCCGCCAGCCCATGTCCCGGCCGCCTCCAGGGAGCATTTGTCCCGCCTCCTCCGGCCCCTGCTCCACAAATGCAGACGCCAGCAGCAGCACCACTGCAAAGCAGACGGCAATAATTTGGAATGCGGCACTGACCCCCCAGTTCCGAATCATGACGTTGGCCACTGGCGGCACCAGCACGGAGCTCAGGCCGTATACGCCGGTGGTCAGCCCTCCGGCCAGCCCCCGCTTGTCAGGGAACAGCTTGACAGAATTATTCACCGTACAGCCGTACACCGTCCCCACGCCAAACCCCACCAGCAGTCCAAAGCCCACGACCAGGCCGCCCAGAGTGGTTGCCCTGCTGCACAACAGCAGCCCCGCCACAAACAGCACGCTTCCCATCTGGATCAGCCGGCGCACCTCAATGCGGCGGTTAAGCCAGCCTCCGGCGATCATGCAGAAGGGGCCGGGGATGTTATACACCGTAAAGACGATGCCCAGGTCGCTGGCGCTGTAGGCAGCTCCGCCGAGAGCGGTAAGCCGCTCGGCCAGCGGCCCGGCAAATACGCTCCACGAATAAGCTGATCCAATGCACAGATTGATCAGGCAGCTCATCAGCAGGGTCAGTCCACGACTTCGTTTCAAGTTCATTGTATCCTCCATGTAATAACAAAACGCCCATATTTCCCGCCCCGTCAGGTGGGAAATACGGGCGCCTGTTGATTGGCCGCCTCACCGCTCCATGATTTTGCGCAGAGCCAGAGCCGCCGCTTCCGCAATGGCTCGGTTGCCCTCCTCATTCATGTGCAGGCCGTCCAAAAAGTAGTCGCTCAGAGGCCGTCCCTCCCGGGCGGCCACCCGGATCAGCTTCTGGTGGAGATCCAGCAGCGGGTAGCCAAATACCCCGCACATCCGGCGGATCCAGTCCTGGTAAACCGCAGCCTGCTCACCGACCTGCTCCAGATCGGCCAGACCGTTCCACTTCACCCGAATGGGCGGGCAGGGCAGGGGCGGTGTTCCGAACACAGGAATGGCGCCCCGTCCTGCCGTAATATGGCCCATGGCCCCCAGATTGCTTCGGGCGGCGGCGTCACTGCCGCTGAGCAGGATATCATTGAATCCCCCCATCAGCAGTACCATTCCCGGTTTCACCCGATCCATCTGGTATTCCAGTCTGGCCAGCATTCCGCCAGTCGTATTGCCGCTGACGGCACAGTTCATCAGCTCCATCCCGAGCATCTGTCCGCACAGGGCCGTCCACCGCCGGGCAGCGGATACCCCGTAGCCGAAGGTGAAGCTGTCACCCATACATAAGATTTTCATCGCCTACAGGGAATTGATGGCCTTACCGTTCCAAGCGGCCATAAACGCCTCTCCCAGAGCCTCGTTGACGGTGGGATGGGGATGGATTGAACCTATGAGCTCCTCGGCGGTGGCCTCGGCGGTCATGGCAGCGGAGACCTCCCCGATCATATCGGTAACGTGCTGGCCATACAGATGAACCCCCAGAATCTCTCCGGTATCGCCGGCCACTATGACCTTAAACAGGCCGTCGGTATCCCCTTCCACCAGGCTTTTCCCGTTCGCCATCATGCTGAAGCGTCCAATTTTCAGGTTGTCGCCATAGTTCTCCCGGGCCTGGGGCTCCGTGAGGCCGATGCAGGCAATCTCGGGTTCCAGATAGATACAGGATGGGATGCGGTCATAATGCATCTCCTCATGGCGGCCGCAGATATTTGCCACTGCCACCATGCCCTCGTGAGAGGCTGTGTGGGCCAGCATGGCCTTGCCGTTGACATCGCCGATGGCGTAGATATTGGGCACGTTGGTACGCAGGCAGAGGTCGGTCTTGATGGCATTCCGGTCAAATTCCAAGCCAATGCCTTGTGCGTTCAGTCCCTCGGTATTGGGGGTGCGGCCCACCGCCATAAGCACCGCGCCGGCCTCGAGCTGTTCCTGGGCACCGTTGTACTCATAGTACACCCGGTTGTTTTCCACTCTGCTGACCTTGGCCCCCAGGCGGAAGGTTACCCCTCCCTTCTCCAGACGTTTCTGCGCCAGGGCGGAGACCTCCGGATCCACCATGGGCAGGATATGATCCATCAGCTCCAGCACGGTGACCTTGCTGCCCAACCGACTCAGCAGGAAAGCAAACTCCACTCCGATAACCCCTCCGCCGATGACGGCAACGGAGTCGGGCACTTCATCCAGCTCCAGCGCCTCCGTGCTGGTGAGCAGTCGGTTCTCCCCCTCCACGGCGATAAAGGGGGGCATAAATACGCTGGAGCCGGTGGCGACGATGATATACTCAGCGGACACCTGTTTATCTCCCACTGTCAGAGTATGCGTGTCCGCAAAGCTGGCCGTTCCCTCCAGAATGTCCACCTTGTTTCCGCGGAGCAGGCCTCTGACGCCGCCCACCAGGGTAGAAACCACCTTCTGCCTGCGCTTCTGCAGCTTTGCCATATCCACCTTCAGTGCGGAGAGATCCACGCCTTCCACGGCGAAGTCGGCGGCATGCTTTACGGTATCCAGCACATTGGCCGTTTTGATCAGAGTCTTGGTGGGGATGCAGCCCACGTTCAGGCAGGTGCCTCCAAGATAGGTGGACTCGATGATGCAGGTCTTTTTCCCCATCTGCGCCGCTTTGATGGCAGTCTCATACCCTCCCGGGCCGGCGCCGATAACTGCGATGTCATATTGATAGTCCATAGTTTGATCCTTCTCTCATCCCGGTATCGGTGTACGGGCCCGGCACGCTCAGTAGAGCTCCCTATAGATTTTCCGTACCCGCTCCTCGTCCAGGGGGACGAAATTGTTTGCCATCAGGCGGCCCTGGCTGGTGATCACGCTGTGGGCAAACTCATCGATATCTTCCCGGGTCATGCCGTACGCGTGCAGAGGCTTCTTGGGCAGAATCTGATTCAGCAGTTCTTCCAGCCTGTCGTAGACCACGGGCACCCCGCAGCCCAGCAAATCAGCCAGATAGCGGTTCAGCACCGCAATCTCCCCATCCTGCCTGAGTTCCATGTAGTTTTTCAGCACCCCGGTAAACATCGCATAGTTGCTCTCGCCATGTGGCACGTGATATTTGCCGCCCAACGGATAACTGGTGGCGTGAACCGCGGCGCAGCCGGCGGTTCCGAAGGCCAGTCCGGCATAGTTGGAGGCAAGCAGAAAGTCCTCCAGCAGGCCGATTCGGCTCTCCTGCCCATCCATGGCAATCCGCTGATAGCCCCGGATGAGCATCTCAATGGCTTTGTACCCGAACAGCTTGGTGTAAGGGGTGGCTTTGGGGGACAGGGAAGACTCCACGGCATGCACCAGGGCATCAATGGAGCTGGTGGCAAACACTCCAAAGGGCAGGCCCTCCAGCAATTCGGGAATGAGCACCGCCTGATCGGCATACATGGCAGGACTCACCAGTCCCAGCTTGGTTCCCATGCGGGTACGGGCCATAATCGAAATGTTGGTCACCTCGCTGCCCGTACCGCAGGTAGTCGGCACAATAACCAGCTCGCGCTTCTTTTCCAGGTCAGGGGCCTTGTCATACAGGGCATCCACTCCCTCACTGCCGGCGACCGCCAACACCTTGGCGATATCAATCACGGTTCCGCCGCCGATGGCCACAATCCGCTTGCAGTCGGTTTTGGCCGCGGCGGCCAAAATGGCGTCCACCATCACGTCGCTAGGCTCCCCGGCACCGTACTGTTCTTGAAAGAGGATCTGGCAGCCCAGTCCCATCTGCCCAAAATAGGGCTGGTAAATGTACTGATTGGTCAGGATCAGATCCTGGGAGCTGAGTTTGAAGTCCTCCACGAATTCCCGGCAGGTTGCAAACTGATGCAGCGTCGGTTTGAATAAAATGGAGACCATATCCGCTTCCCCTCCGTCAGCCGATCGCGGTGAGGCCGCCGTCGGGATAGAGGATCTGTCCCGTGACAAAGGCGCCGGCCTCGGAGGCCAGGAACACCGCAGGGCCCATGCAGTCTTCCACCTTGCCGATTCTCTCCAGAGGCTTACCGTTACCCAGATTCAGGGTTTCCGGGTGCTCCTTGATGACCTCCGCCATCATGGGCGTAACCGTGAGGGTGGGGCCGATGGCGTTGACGGTGACCTCGGGGCCCAGCTCGGCGGCCAGGGTGCGGGTCAGCATATCCACGGCGCCCTTGGAGGTACAGTAGCCCATGTTGCCGCCGCCGCCGCTGAAGGCCCGGACGCCCCGGACGGAGGAGAGGTTGATGATGCGGCCGTAGCCGTTTTCCTTCATGACCTTACCGAAGTGCTTACAGGCCATGGCGACGCCGATTACGTTGACGTTCATCATATCGGCCATTACATCCATGGGGAAGTCGAACAGGCTGAACTTCTTGTTATAGCCCTGGGCGTTGACCAGAATATCCGCCTTCTTGTGATTGCTTACCACGGTGTTGACCAGGGCAATGATGCTGTCCTCATTGGTGGCATCCACCGTGTAGATGGCCACATCCTTCCCCACTTTTTCCTTGATCTCACTTTTCGCCCGCACAAGGGATTCCATCTTGCGGCTGGCAATCACGACTTCAGCGCCGTAGAACGCCATCGCCTCAGCAATTCCCTGGCCGATACCGCCGGCACCGCCAATCACGACTGCTACCTTACCATCCAAACGAAACAGGTCTTTCATAATTAATAACCTCCTAACATTGTTGTGGCGAGCGTTTTAAATATGGAGCCGCCGCAAAGGCGGCTGACGCTTATTGGGATTTTCTGATCACCGACGGAGTTTCTCCACCCGCCCCATGGCGGCAGGACTTACATCAGAATCTGTACCGGGTTTTCCAGAAGCTGCTTCATGTACTCCACAAACTGGGAGGCCAGAAGGCCGTCGATGAGCCGGTGATCCACAGAGAGCTGAATATTCATCATGGGCCGGATGGCGATGGTATCCTCCCCGTTTTCGTCGGTAATCACCACCGGCGTTTTGCGCACCGAGCTGACAGAGAGGATGGCGGCTTCCGGCGCGTTAATAATGGCCGTAAAGTTTCCGATGCCGAACATGCCCAGATTGGAGATGGAGAAGGTGCCGTTGCTGTACTCCTCAGGCTTCAGGCGCCCCTCCTTGGCCCGCGCCACCAGATCCTTGGATTCGGCGGCCACATCGGTGAGGCTCTTATTCTGTACATTCTTTACCACAGGTACCACAAGGCCGTTGTCTCCGGCCACGGCGGTACCTATATTGATGGACTTGTAGGTGACGATCTGATCCTCTTTCAGCGTCACGTTGATTCCGGGGAACTTCTTCAGCGCCTTGCAGGCCGCCATGATCAGCAAATCGGAAACGGCGATGCGCACCTCGCTGTTCTCATTGAGCTGCTTGCGGAAGGCGGTAAGATTGGTGGTGTCCACCGCGTCGGTGAAGTAGAGGTGCGGCGCGGTAAACTTGGAATGGGCCAGCTTGTCGCCGATGATCTTGCGCACCCCCTTGTAGGGAACCACGGAGGCGATCTGCAGTTCATCGGAGCCGGAAGAAGCTGCCGCTGCGGCGGCCCGCTCCACGTCCTTCTTCATAATCTTCTCTCCGGCGCCGGTACCCTGTACGGTACTCAGATCGACGCCGGTTTTCTCGGCCAGCTTGCGGGCCAGGGGGCTGGCTTTGATATCCCGCTCGGTAATCCCCCCCTGGAATCCGGTTCCCTGAATGGAGGACACATCGGCAGCGGCGATGCCATTGTCCTTCATGTACTTTTTGGCCCGGGGGGTGAGCTTCAGCTCTCCCATCTCTGCGGGGGCGGCGGCCTTCTCGGCAGGCTCATCATCCTCATCGTCATCAAAGTCGGCCTCCACCTGGGCGTCCGCCACCACGGCGGTCACATGGCTGGCCAGGATGGCGTCGGCGTCCTCGCCGGGCTCGCCCACCACGGCCACCGGAGTAAGCACCGGCACGGTATTGCCGGGTTCCAGGGCGATCTTCAGCAGAGTACCGGCGCAGCTTGCTTCCACGGTGATCACCGACTTGTCGGTGTGCACGTCAAAGAAGGGGTCGCCGATGGCGACAGGATCCCCCACCTGCTTGTGCCACTCCGCGATAGTGCCCTCATCCTGGGTGTAGCCCAGCTTGGGCATGACCACTACTTTTGCCATTTTGCCTCCCCCCTTCTTACAGCAGCTTCTCTACAGCCGCCAGGATGGTGTTTTCATTGGGCACCACGAGTTTTTCCAGGGCGGGGCTGAAGGGGATGGACACGTCAGGCGCACACAGGCGCTGGATGGGCGCATCCAGATCGTAGAACACCTCATCCTGAATCGCGGCACAGATCTCGGCGGCCACGCCGAAGCTGGTGTAGCCCTCGTCCACAATGAGCAGACGCCCGGTCTTCTTTACCGATTTAATGATTGTCTCTTTGTCCAGCGGAACCAAAGTACGCAGGTCAACGACCTCTACGCTGACCCCCTTCTTCTTTTCCAGGTGCTTGGCCACCTTGACACACTGTCCCACCTGGAAGGAGTTGGCCACCACGGTGACATCGCTGCCCTCATGCACCACAACGGATTTGCCGATGGGAAGCAGGAGATTTTCATCCCCGTCGTCGGGCATATCAAACTCCACGCTGTAGTGCTTGCGGTGCTCCACCACAATCACGGGATTATTGTCCCGGATGGCGGATTTCAGCAGGCCCTTGGCGGTATAGGCATCGGACGGGATGACGATCTTGGAGCCGGGGAAGTGGGCGATGACCGCGTTCAGATTCTGGGAGTGCTGGGCGGCGGCGGCCCGGCCGGCGCCGATGGTGGTTCGGATGACCATCGGGACATTTTTCTGTCCGCCGGACATGTAGCACACCTTGGCCATCTGATTGACAATCTGATCCATAGCCACCAGCATAAAGTCCGAGAACATAATCTCCACGATGGGCCTCATGCCCGTAAGGGCCATGCCGATGCCCATGCCAACAATGCCGGACTCGCTGATGGGGGAATCCTTCATCCGCAGATCACCGTACTTCTCATACAGTCCCTTGGAGCAGCGCCAAGTGCCGTCACCCACGCCGATGTCCTCGCCGATCATCATCACCATGGGATCCCGGGCCATTTCCTCGTCCAGGGCCTCCCGCACGGCGTCACGATAATAAATCTTTCTCATCTTTTCTTCCCTCTCAGTCGCAGAAGATATCGTCCATCAGCTCGGACGCCTCAGGATAGGGGCTTTCAGCGGCAAACTTGCAGGCCGCCTGAACCTCCTGTTCCACCTTATCCTCGATCTCCTTGCGCTCCTTCTCTGTAAGGTAGCCCTTATCCCGGAACAGGATCAGAGGATCCCTGGCTTTCCAGGCCTCCACCTCCTCCGGCGGACGGTAGGTACCGGGATCGCTGCCGTTGTGGCCGTGGTGGCGATAGGTCTTGCACTCCACAATCGAGGGCCCCTTACCCTCCCGGGCGTGCTTGACGGCCTTCTGCATCGTCTTGTAGACCGTTTCTACATCGTTGCCGTCGATGGTATAGCCGGGGATGCCATAGCCGATTGCCCGCTTGGCCAAGTCGTGCTCTTTGGTGACCCGGCGGCTGTCCACCGTGATGCCGTAAAGGTTGTTCTCAATGACGTACACCACCGGCAGATCCCACGCGGCAGCCATATTGATGGACTCATGGAAGGTGCCCTCGTTGGCGGCGCCGTCACCGAAGAAGCACAGGGTTACCTGGTCGGTACCGCGGTACTTGGCCGAATAACCGGCGCCGGTGGCCATTGGAATCCCGCCGCCCACAATGCCGTTGGCGCCCAGAATGCCCAAATCCATGGCCATGATGTGCATGGAACCGCCCTTGCCCTTGGAATAACCCGTTTCCTTTCCCAGGATCTCTGCCATCATGCGGCCCATGTCGGCCCCCCGGGCCACCAGATGGCCGTGCCCACGGTGGGTAGAGGCGATGTAGTCCCGCGCCTCAATGGCGGCGCAGGCGCCGGCGGCCACAGCCTCCTCGCCGATATACAGGTGGGCCAGGCCGGCCATCTGTCCGGTCTTATAAAACTCAAATACCTCCTGCTCGAACCGCCGGATCTTATACATGTCCGAGTAGAATCGCTTGGCAAGCTCTTTGTTCACAGAATTCCCTTCTTCCTAAGTGTCATGCCGGAATCATCCGGCTCAGCCCCGGCCAGGCATACCGGCAATCACCAGCATGGAGGCGGGGAGGTTGGTCTCATTGCGGATCTCTTTTCCATCTCCCACATTGAAGTGGATGGAATCGTATTTTTTAAGTACGATGGTCTCGTCCTTTGTGCGCACCGTCATCTCACCCTCCAGGATGAAATAGATCAGCTCCACCCCGGTCTCCACGTACTCCGTCCCGCCGCCGGGCAGGAAGTGGGACAGGCCCAGGGTATAGTCCACCGTATTGCCGGTTTCCTTGTTGTGCAGCCGGAGGGCCCGCATATCAAAATGGCCGGTAACCGGATACTCAAAGGCGTCTGCCAATCGAACAACTTTCATGTGATCTTCTCCTTCTGTTATTTCAACGGCTTCAGGCCCAGGATTTCTCTGGCCTGAGCGGGGGTAGCGGGCTGCTTTCCGAAGGTGCGCACCGCTTGAACGGCCCGTTCCACCAGTTGGACATTGGTGGCGGGCACTCCCTTGCTGAGGTATACATTGTCCTCGAGCCCTACCCGGATATGTCCGCCCAGGGCCAGGGCCGCATACAGGATGGGCAGGTGGCTCTTCCCCACGCCAAAGGCCGACCAGGTGGCGTTCTCCGGCAGATGGCGCACCAGATATACCAGATTTTCCACCGTGGCAGGCATACCGCCCAGTACGCCCAGGCAAAGCTGATAGTGGCAGGGGGTAGACAGGTGGCCCTGTTTTGCAAAGTAATCGGCGATCCCCAGCATACCGGCATCGAAGATCTCAACCTCCGGCTTGATGCCGCGCTCTAGATACAGGTCGCCCAGCTTCTCGAGAAACTGCGGGCTATTCATAAATACCCCGCCGGGCATCCAGTTGAAGGTACCGGCGTCATAGGAGCCCATCTCGATGCCCTCCAGCTCCCGGTGATGGGCCATCCGCTCTTCATCCGTGGCGGGATGCTCGGCAGAAGCGCCGGAGGAGGTGCAGTTGATAATGACATCACAGTCCTGGTGGTTGCGGATAAGCCGGATGGTCTCCCGGAATTTCTCCTTGTCCATGGCACCCAGGCCGTCGTCGGCCCGCATGTGCAGATGAACCATGGCTGCGCCCGCTTTCCAGCAGGCGTAGGCATCCGCGGCAATTTCTTCCGGCGTAATGGGGATGTGCGCATTCTTGGCCTTTGGGGTGACTGCGCCAGTGAGGGCAGCTGTGATAATAACCTGATCCATAATTTACGCTCCTTATTATTTGTGGTTCCGAGGACGCTTCTTGTCTCTGGCCCGAATCGCTTCATATAGACTGCAAACCGCGCGCCAAGTAGTGCACTTACGGTTTTTGTGCAGGAAACGCATGGAATCCGGCATAATAATCCCGCTTTTGCGCTCAGATCAGGCCATTAGCCTCGCACTTCCTCCCCACACGCATTGCACATCCGCAATTTTTTGCCGATTTGCACACTTACAGGCTCTTGGCCAGGTAGTACGCATCGGATATCGCCTGTGTCACCTGAGCGGGCCTGACGCAGTCTCCGATAACGTATTGCTCATCCACCACGTTCCACAGCTCTTCCATTACACCGGTACACGCTCTCATTCCCACGGCGCACAGCACCGCGTCAGCGGGCAGCAGGTGCTCCTGCCCCTCCCGGTCAGTGTAAATCAGTCCCTCATCCGTCACGGCTCTGCCGGTTCCTCCGGTGACGGCGGTGACATACTTGTTCAGCTCCTGTCCCAGCGCCATGCCGTGGAACATATTCACATCGGCTGCCAGCGTATCCCGCATCTCTACGATGGTGACCTGTTTCCCCTTCATGCCCAGGTGAATACCGGTTTCGCAACCCACTAAACCGCCTCCCAGAATCACCACCCGTTCTCCCAGAGCGTCCGGGTTCGCCTCGGCCTGGGCCACCGACACCACCTTATCCGACGCAATCCCCGGAATGGCGGGAATCACCGGCTGGGCGCCGGCGGCAATGATAAGGACATCCGGCCGAACCTTCTCTGCCAGCGCCCTGTCCACCCTTTGATTCAGGGTAACCTTCACGCCGCTGCTTTCCACCCTTCGGATAAGGCACTGGGTAAAGCGATACAGATCCTGCTTGAAGGGTACGGCTTCGGCGAATTTCAGCGCACCCCCAAGCGCATCCGTCTTCTCGTACAGTAGCACCTCATGTCCGCGCCGGGCCGCCGTGATTGCCGCTTCCATGCCGGCGGGGCCGCCGCCCACCACCAGAACCTTTTTCTTTCTCAGGGGCGGGGCCACATAATATTTTTCCTCCAGCTCGGCTCCAATCACCGGATTCACCGAACAGCGGTTTGTACCATTGATTACACTCTCCCCCAGACAAACAAAGCAACGCAGGCAGGGGGTGATGTCCTCCTTCTGGCCCGTGTAGGCCTTTTTCGGGAGGAAGGGATCCGCCAGCAGCGCCCGTCCCAGCTCCACGATATCGGCCTGACCGGAGGCGATGATCTCCTCACACTGCTCCGGGTCGCCCAGGGCACCCACGCAGGATACCGGCTTGGACACCACCTGTTTGATGGCCGCCGCCAGATATACGTTGCAGCCGTGATCCAGGAACGCCGATGGATGGGTTCGTACAAAGAGTTCCTGCCGCTCATGGCTGCCACAGGAGATATTGAACAGATCCACCCTGCTCTCCACCATCCGGGCCAACTCCTTGTAGTCTTCCAGGTGCAGCCCCCCTTCCGTAAAGTCATCACCGTTCATGCGGATTTGTATGGGGAACCCGGGGCCTACCGCCTGGCGCACCCGATCCAGGGCCATCAGGAGGAACCGCGCCCGGTTCTCCAGGCTGCCGCCGAACTCATCCTTCCGGTGGTTTTCCAACGGTGAGAGGAACTGGTTAAAGAGCCAGCCGTGGCCGGCATGCACCATTACCATGCCAAACCCCGCCCGCTTGGCGACATCGGCTGCGGCGCCATAGGCATCCAGGATCTCATAGATCAGCTTCTGGGGCATCTCCAGGACCTCTTCCCCGGAAGGCAATACATCGTGGCTGGGGCCATAAGCGGGGCGGCGCTCTTTTTTATGACCGCCGATGCTGGCCAGGCCGGCGTACTTACCGCCGTGGGACAGCTCAATGTTGGCTACCGCCCCATAACGTGTGATGGCCCGGGCAGTGTTGGTCAGAGAGGGAAGCACATGCGGGTCATCCAGACAGATCTGCCGGTCGTGGGACTGGCCGGTGGCCGCATGGACAATGCTCTCCCCCAAGGTAACCACACCGCATCCGCCCTTGGCTTTCAGCTCATAGTAGGCCATATTCTCGGTCGTGAGATGGCCCCGGGCGGTATAGCTCATGAGGCCGGTGGGGGCGGAGAAGATGCGGTTTTTGATCAGCTGCCCCCCGATCTTAATTGGGGTAAACAGATGGGGATAGGGTGTCATAAATATCCTCCTTTTGTTTATCGCGGCTGCCCGCACGGCTGTCAGGGAACCAGGAAAATCTTGATCCCCTTTTTGTCCCGGAACTGGGCAAACCCCTCCTTCCAGTCGGCCAGCGGCAGCCGGGTGCTCACCAGAGGCTCCAGCATCAGGCTGTTACCCTCCAGCAGCTTCAGGAGGATCTCCCAGGAGGATCTCGCCTGGGCAAAGCCGGCGGTGACCTTCAGCTCCTTGCGCACCACCATATCCATGTCCATGGGTACCGGCTTGCCATAGAGGCCCACCTGGATAAAGGCCCCCTGTTTGCGCACCAGGCTGATCCCCTGGCTCAGGGCCGGGCCGGCGCCGGAGCATTCAATCCACACATCGGGGCCGTAGGCTGTCTCCCGGGCCAGGAGCGCCGCCAGATCATCGGCGTTGTCGCACACCCACTCCGCTCCCAGGCTCTTGGCCAGTTCCAGCCGTTCCCGGTCGGCCTTGGTGCCGCTCAGAATCACCCGCGCACCCCGGAGCCTGGCCAGCTGGACGCACAGCAAACCGATAATGCCCGGCCCGGACACCACCGCCACATCTCCGGCGTGGATCTCCGACTTCTCCAGCACCGCCCGGATACAGCAGGCAATGGGCTCGCTGAGCGCCAGGATGTCGCTGCCCTTATACTGTTCAGGTACTTTCATCGCCGAGTCTGCCGGAATTACCATATATTCCGCCATGGCGCCATCCACATTGACACCGATAGAGGCCTTCTGTGTGCAGTGAACCGGATCGCCCTTGCGGCAATAGTGACACGTTCCGCAGGAATAGGCAATGGACACCGAGATCACCTGATCCCCCACCTGGAAATCGGTGACCCCGCTGCCCACCTGCTCCACTACGCCGGTATATTCGTGGCCCAGGGTAACAGGCACACTATGACTGTACTCCTCGGCCAGAATGTGCAGATCCGTACCGCAGATACCGGCAGCCATTACCTTCACCAGCAGGTCGTTCGGGCCCGGAATGGGCTTTTCCACCTCGCACAGCTGTACTGACTCGGCTCCTTTACCCAACTTTCTCAATGCTTTCATTTCCAGTCTTCCTTTCTTATATCCAACCATGGTACTGTATGACATGGGATGGAGCGGTCCCGCTCCCGCGGTTTTTGCTGCTCTCTTGTTAAGCAAATCCCATGCCAAGCAAAAAATAAACTGATATGTTTCCTTTTCCTCCTGCAATCCCGGCAATTCCAGTCAGTTTAGCCTCTCAAACCAGCCTGAAAGCTGCGATGCCCGACGCTTGCATGGCTGCAAATTTTTGCGGGAATGCAAGCCGAAAAGCTCCGCGTTTCGCACTGTCCCCCTCCTGGAGCGCAGCTGCTCTCTCCTTGCATTTGTGCAAAGTCTTGCGGCGTTGCAAACACTCCGGCCCTCTACTGCTCTTTATCACTGTCCATTTCGCACAGGATCTTCATTAAATTTTTTCTTAGAAGTTGGCGGGTTTTCCCTACCTCTTCTCCCCTGCTCTCTCAATTTGGTATGCTTCTTGCAAATATCCATGACCGCAAGCACACAGCGGTCGGTATTCCGAATGTGCCGGGTTTCCCACCTGCCACTTATTCCATCAAGTGTCCATCAACCGGCAGCAAGCAGCCGTCAAAAAAGGAAAAGGAGAATGAACATGAATCACTGGAAAAGCGCTTTGTCTCTCGCCTTGGTTCCTGCCTTCGCCCTGACATTGCTCAGCGGCTGTCAGCAGACCGCCGCCCCACCTGCAGAGTCCTCCTCTACCAGTAAAGGGGGCCATGTCATTGCCGCCAACACATGGGGCGTAGGCGCCTATCCTTTGGACATCATTTTTGAGGCTCTGACTCCCCTGGAGACCTCTGCCGGAGATTTGTCCATCGACTTGGCCAACAACGAGTTTAAGGTGGATAAGGTCGTCACCGATCTTCAGAACCAACTCACCTCGGGCGCAGATGGCGTGCTCTTTTTGGGCATGAGCCAAACGATCTTCCCAACTGTCGCCCAACTATGTCAGAACTTTGAAGTTCCTTTCGTGTTCCATGCCAATATCCCCGCCGATGCCGATTGGCCTGCCATACAGGAGAATGCGTATTATACCGGTGCTGTGATATCCCAGGAATATGCCGCCGGTGCAGCCATGGGCGAACTGGGTTTGGCTGACGGCAACCAGACGGCTATCATTTCCGCCGCTGCGCTGGGCGACTACGTCCATGACCAACGTATCGCCGGATTTACCGATACTTTTGAGGCTGGAGGCGGTGAGGTTGTTTACGTGGCCCACTCTGCTGACCCCTCTGAAGGCGTCCAAAAGGCTAATGACTTTATGACCGCCTATCCCGATGCAGACATGATCTACTGCACTGGCGGAGACTATCTGTCCGCCACCATCAGCGCCATGTCCTCCCGCCCTGAAGCTGACTACAAGCTTTATGGCAGCGACATGAGTCCCGAAACTGCCCAGAGTATTCTGAACGGCGATGTAACCGCCCTAAACGGCGGACAGTGGATCGCCGGCTCTCTGGCTGCCGCCCTACTGATCAATCGTCTGGACGGACATGCCATCCTCGATGAAAACGGCCAAGCCCCTCTGTTTGACAATATGAACCTGGTAATGCTGACCAAGGATAACGCCCAGGGCTTCATCAATTTAATGGCGGAAGGCGGTCTTCTGACGGAAGCCGATTTTGATACGCTGCTCTATCGGAATAATCCGAATGTGGACTACCAGAGCTTCTACGATTTTGTGGGCAATGTTGACGAACTGATTTCCGAGCGGATCAGCTGAGATAACCAGCATTAACACTGTGACTTCCGGACGACATGGACGTATCATCCGGAGGCCAAATGGAGGGACTGTCTATGAATAATACCTTAACCCGAGCCCGGAACGAGAGCCGGATCAAGCCGCTGCCCATCATCATCGTTATCGCGGCCCTTGCGCTTCTTGTGGTACTGAACGTGGTGGTGGACGGGAAGTTTCTGACCTTCCAGAACTTCACGATTATACTTTCCGCAGCCACCGTCCCGGCCTTTGTCGCCTGGGGCTTCAGCTATCTGTTTGCCTGCGGCATCACCGACCTGTCGGCGGGCGCCATCATTGTTCTGGCTGCCACAGCCTCCGCCATTGTGGGCAATGCGCTCGGCTATGTCCCCATGTTCATTGCCGCTGTACTGGTCGGCGTGCTCTGCCTGGCCGTCAATATGACGCTCTTCCAGGTCACAAAGATTCCTCCCTGGATTGCAGGCCTTGGCATGACCATGGTCTACGAGACCATCGCCGGCTATTACTCACAGGTACGGGTATCTCAGGGCCTGCGGGTAGAGGGACTGGCCGATGAGATGCGGGTGCTCGGCCGCAGCCCAGCCATCTATATCATGCTTGTAATCGGCTTTATCATCGCTTACGTGACCTATAACAAGATCTCCATCGGTCTCAATGCCCGGGCGGTGGGCGGCAATGCGGATGTAGCTCAGATGATGGGCATCAATACCCGGCGCGCGCTTATGCTGGGCGGACTGATGGCCGGCTTCTTCTTCGGCTTTGCAGGCGTCATGAAGGAGAGCTACGCCGGTTATGTGGTGGCTCAGACCGGTTTGAGCAGCCTGAGCACCGTATTTCAGCCGCTGGCCGCCGTCCTGCTGGCCCAGGCGCTTCAAAAGCATATCAACATTGCCATCGGTATTCCGATCAGTACATTTCTTATCGCTATGATCTTCAACATTCTCACTCTTATGGGCGTTCCATCGGGAACCTTCCAGGAGTTCCTCCTGGGTGTGATCGTCGTCGTTTTCGGCATCACAGCTCAGCGCAATGTGAAGGGGGTCGTAAAATGAGTGATTCCAATCTGATCCTGGAGGTCAAGGGCCTGAACAAGTGGTTTGGGGCCACCTACGCCAACAAGAACATCGACTTTCAGCTTCGGCCGGGCGAAGTACGCGGTCTGGCCGGAGAAAATGGCTCCGGCAAGTCCACCCTGCTCACCCAGATTGCCGGCATTCAGCCCAGCGACTCCGGCGAAATGTTTCTAAACGGAACGCCCTATAAGCCCCGCTCTCCATTGGATGCCACCTCCAGCGGCGTAGCCATTGTCGTGCAGGAGCTGGGGCTCGTCCCCAACCTTCCCGCCGGAATCAACGTCTTCCTCGGCAATACCAAGCGCTTTTCCCGCTTCGGAATTATCAACAACAGGAAGGTTTATGAGGCTGCCAATCAGGCCCTGAGCCAGTGGGGACTTCCCCCCATTCCCTTCCAGCGGCTGTCCGGCGATATGAACGTGGAATCGCGCAAAATGGTGGAACTGGCCCGCGCCCTGGCCTCCGATCCCCAGATCCTCATTTTGGATGAATTGACTCAGTCCCTCTCCCACGACAACCGCACCGTTCTCTATGAACTCATCCGGAAGTTTAAGGAGATGGGCCGTTCCATTATTCTGATCTCCCATGATCTGGAGGAGATGCTGAAGATCACCGACAGCGTCTCTATCCTAAGAGACGGCGAACTGCTTGCCACCGAACGCAGCCAGGACATCCCCCTGGAGGATCTGAAGATCCGTATGGTGGGCCGGAAAATCGAAGGCGACTATTACCGGAGCGACACCACTCCCCAGTTCGAAGACCAAGTGGCCCTGTCGCTGCAGGATGTCTGCACCGACCATCTCAAGCACGTATCCTTCGATCTGCACAAGGGTGAGATTTTTGGACTCTGTGGTCTGAGCGACTCCGGCATCCGTGAGGTCGGTCAGGCGGCATACGGCCTGCTCCCGGTGGACAGCGGCGAGGTAGCCCTCCCCACTCACAACGTTTCCATCGGCAACCCTTACCAGGCCCTTCAAAATAGGGTGGCCTATGTGCCCAAGGATCGCGACGGCGAGGCGCTGATGATGGGCGCCTCCATTCAAAACAATTTCTGTCTGCCCTCGGTCGAGACCCTGAAAGGGCGCTTTGGTTTCCTCAGCCCCAAAAAACTGTATCAGGCATCCTCCGAGGCACGGGAGCAATTTTCCGTCAAATCCACCGGTGTGGATCAGCTGATGAGAGCCCTCAGCGGCGGCAACAAGCAGAAGGTCAATCTGGGCCGCTGGCTCATCAAGGATCTGGACGTTCTCATTGTGGACTGCCCCACCCGCGGCGTGGACATCGGCGTCAAGGCGTACATCTACCAGTGCCTGCGGGAGGCCAAGGAAAAAGGAATGGCAATCCTGCTGATCACCGATGAACTTTCGGAAGTCCTTGGCATGGCCGACACCATCGCCGTCATGAAAGACGGCGAAATCTGCAAGCTCCTCCCACGCAGCGCAGAGCTGTCTGAAGAGACCATTATTGAGGTGATGACATGAAAAAGAAATTCAGCATCAATTCGCTTATTCCCATTCTGTCCTTCCTCATCCTGTTCTGCGTATTCCTCATCGCCACCCGCGGTACCCTGGTCACTCCCCAGAATATTTCCAACATTGTAAGCCAAGCTTTCCCCGTTATCATCGGCGGTACCGGCGTACTCTTTGTCACCGCCATGGGCAGCACGGATCTGTCCGTCGGCGCCAACGCCGCCCTCTCTGCCACTTTGGGCGCCATGGCTGCCTCCCACCTTGGCACCTGGGCCATTTTCCCCGTGGCCATCGGCACCGGTATGCTGGTGGGCGCGCTCAACGGCCTGTGGAACTCCCGGTGCAAGATGCCCTCCTTTATGATGACTTTGGCTATGCTCATCGGCCTGCGGGGCCTGCTGAACTATTTCCTGGCCTCCAACCTGATTTACGCCCCCACCGTACTCATCTCGTTCAACACCTTCCCCGTCAAGCTGGCCATCGTGGCGGTGCTGGTCGTCATCTTCTATTATGTATTTGAGTACACCAAGATCGGTTACTACTGCAGGGCTATCGGTGAGAACGAGCGCACCGTGATTGCCACCGGCATCAATGTCAAACGCATCCGTATGACCGCCTTTATCATCTCAGGCTTCATGGCTGCGCTTTTCGGCATCATGCAGATTGTCAACGTAGGCGGTTCTACCAACTCCCTCTGCCAGTTTATGGAGATGCGCATCCAGATGGCTATTTTCCTCGGAGGTGTCAGCGTAACCGGCGGCTTCAGCGCCCGGATTTATAAGCTGCTCATCGGCTCCTTTACCATTGTCATGATTGAAAACGGTCTGACGCTCTGCGGAGTGGACTCCACTCTGTCCAGTGCTATCCAGGGCATCCTGCTGATGCTTGTGCTCTTTGCAACCATCTATTTTGAGCGCCGTTCCGTTGCCAGCAAGATTCACCACGCCGTAAACGCCGCAAATGCGTAAAGCTTTGAACACAAACAAAAAACGAACAGGAGGAAACAAACAATGAAAGACATTATGGCTGATTACGTCAAGCTCCCCGAACTGGAAGAATACAGGGAGTGGTTCAAGGATCACTTTGATCTGTACCGGGAGGACGGCATTCTTCAGGTCACCATGAAGACCAATGACCACCCCATGTGCTGGAGCGGCGCCAATCATCGCGCCATGAGTCAGCTCAGCCGCATTATCTCCCTGGATCGCAAGAACGAAATTCTGATTTGGACTCACAAGGGCGACAACTGGATGATGGACAAGGATCCTCACGGCTGGAGCACCTACGCCAAAGAGCGCTTTGACCATCAGTACATCGACGACACCAACCTGATCAAAAACATGATCTTCGACATCGACATCCCCACCATCGGCGCCATTCCCGGTCCCGGTTTCCACTGGGATTCCGCCCTGCTGTGCGATATCACCCTGGCCTCCGAGGACGCCAAGTTCGATGACGACCACCTGTTCTTCGGCCTGGTGGCCGGTGACGGCATGTTTATGCTGATGCAGCACTTCCTGGGTACGAAGCGCGCCAACTATCTGATGTATACCTGCCGCCAGTGGACTGCCCAGCAGGCCCTGGACTGGGGCTGGGTCAACGAGCTGGTGCCCAAGGGCAAGGTTATTGACCGCGCCTGGGAGATTGCCAGAATGCTGAAGACTCTCCCCCGTGAGACCCGCACCATCCAGTCCCAGCTGTGCAAGCGGCCTCTGGAGCGCCTGCTGGTCAACGATCTGAAGCTCCACACGGTCAGCGAGCAGTACTCCACCATGACCCGCATCGCTGCCAGAGACTATGGTGAGAAGCAGACCGACGAAAAGGACATGTCTATGGCTCATCACTATCGCTATGCCACCAATGAGCATGATGAGCTGCTCCAGTCCCCCATCCGGAGCTGGGATGAGATTCGGGAAGACATGGTGGCCTGGGGTGAGCGCACCGGCTATCAGGATCCCGACAAGGTCTACGGGGAATAATCGCCTCTTCCGGCAGCAATGGAAACGGGGGGGGGGGGGGGGGGG
>NZ_CAXSQB010000032.1:36320-41616 GCF_964239415.1 Clostridium sp. ATCC BAA-442
CGGCTATGCCGCCCCCCGTTTCCTCCATACTGACACATTTACCACATAGGGAGAGCCTTTTCGATGCAAGAGAAACTGTTTAACCGATATTTTATTCTTATCTGGTTCAGCATGCTGTGTCTGATGCTAATTCAGAACCTGATGTGTTCTGGCATCCCGCTTTTTTTCGCCAGCCGTGGCTTCTCTACCTCCTTCGCCGGTCTGCTCGGCTTGCCCTTCGCCCTATTTGGTATTCTGGCCCGTACTACTGGAGGCTATCTGATGGATCGGTTCGGCCGCAGAGTCATCATGATCCTGGGCCCTCTGCTGATGGGCATCGCCTCCCTGCTCTTCCTGCTCCTCCCCTTTGCCCCCCTGATGCTCCTCTTCCGTGGACTTCATGGGGCGGGTTTTTCCATTGGGCAGGCGGGTTCGTCCACTGCCACTATAGATGTAACCCCTCGGGAGAAAAGCAGCCTGGGGGTAGGCATCTTTTGGGTTTCTACCGCTCTAGCGATTGCTGTGGCCGGCTGGCTGATCGAAATTTTAGGCAGCGGCGGCACCTATGACCGTATTTTTTACTTTTCCTTTGCCTTCGGCGTGCTGGGCGCCATACTGGCCTTTCTGTGCCGGTATGAGGAAGGCAGGCCGCCTGTTGTCCGGGAACCCCAGGAGGTCAATCCGCTCCACGGCCTGCGGAAGTTTTTGTATCCCGCCGCGGCACGCCCTGCCGTTATTGAGTTCTTCGTTATGCTGGGGGTGTCCTGCTGCAATATTTTTATCTTCACCTACGCCGTCCTCCAGGGCTATGCCAATCCCAGCTTCTTTATGGTCGTCGCGGCCCTGTCCATGACCGTCAGCAACCTGGCCTCCGGCCGGCTGCTCAGGGCCTTGGGCCACCGAACTCTACTGTCCATCGCCATGGTGCTCAGCGGAGCCCTCATCGCTCTGATCGCACTGGTACCCAGTCAGGCGACCTTCTACCTGGGCGGCGTCGGCTTCGGCATGGCTCAGGGCTTTTCCTTCCCCATTCTTACCCTTCTGGCGGTAGACAATGTCCCCCAAAATCACCGCGGTACCGCCAACAGTACCATGTTGATGGCAGGCGACTTGGGGGTTGGGCTCGGCACTCTCCTGTGGGGGATCTCTATCCAGTTCTGTGGTTTCCATGTGTCCATTGCCTTGTCCGGCCTGGCTGTGATCCTCAGCGGTGTGCTTAGCCTGCTGTTCTACTGTCGTTGTAAGCCCTGACTGCGTATTATCTCGTCCGTAAGTGAAATCACCGCTCCAAGAACATCGGCAAGGGACATGTTCCGGTAAGGGCCGTCTTTTGTTGTATATAAGCTCGAGCATGCTGTATCCGCACTCCTCAGCCTTTTGTTATCCCCTTTTTTCTGCATTGCAATTTTGCTCTACTTACATATCAGCGCCCCCCGTTGCAGATAGGTCTACCTGCAACAGGGGGCGCTGATCGTTCCATGCCTTTTCCCGCTCATTTCAAAACAAGATGTCTGGCTCTTGTTTTGATTGCCTGTCTTCAACTACACGCAAGTCCACCCGCCGTCGCAGGGCAGGGTGATACCGGTAATATACCGGGACTCCTCGCTGGCCAGGAACACCACTGCGGCATCCATATCGCCTACGGTGTTCAGATCCGTTGGCGTGCCGGCCCGCTGCATGGGAGTCATACGCTTGATAAATGCCTGGGACTCTTCTATCAAATCAGCACCGTTAGACTCAGAAGGGAACATGCCAGGGCAGATATTGTTTACCGTCACCCCCTGGGTGGCCCACTCGGCGGCGGCGGCCCTGGTTAAGTTGATCACTCCGCCCTTGGCGGCCTGATAGCCCGCCAGAGGCACTCCCAGGTTTCCTACCATTCCCATAGCGGAGGCAATATTAATGATACGTCCATAGCCAGCCTCCACCATCACCTTGCCAAATGCCTTCATTACCCGGAACAGGGAGCACAAATCCAGATTTACCACTTTGTCAAAAATCTCCTGCGGCATATCGACGGTTGGGATGGAAGGTCCTCCATTACCAGCATTGTTCACCAAAATGTCCATTTTTTTGTAGTGGTTTACCACAGTTTCTACCGCATTCTGAACCGAGGCCTCGTCCGAGATATCGCACACAACCGGGAGGCACCGCCCCCCCAGGCTCTCGATTTCCCTGGCTGTCTCAGTCAGCTTATCCGGTCTTCTGGCCAGAATAGCCAGATCCGCGCCCTGCCGGGCCAGTGCGATGGCCATTCCTCTGCCCAGTCCCGCCGTACCACCGGTGACCACCGCCACACGGCCATGCAGATTAAATATTCCCATAGAACGTTCTCCTTCCAATTACCAGTTGGCATGTCCCCCGTCGATCAGGATGTCCTGTCCGACGGTGTAAGTAGACGCATCGCTGGCTAGGTAGAGCACCGCTCCCTGGAGCTCCTCCACCTGGGCCATGCGCATAATGGGCTGGGTATTCTGGTAGCACTCCAGCATCTCCTGGGACATTCCAGCGTGGAGCCCGGGGCTGTAGCAATAGCCCGGAGAAACCGAATTGACCCGGATGCCATACTGGATCACCTGGGAGGCAAAATGCTTGGTGAAATAGAGCACCCCCGCCTTGGACACACCGTAAGAGGAGTCGTCTTGGGTATGTCCAAGGGGAGCCTGATTCACTATGTGTCCTGTCAGGGAGGCAGTGTTGATGATGCTGCCTCCATGGCCCTCCCGCACCATCACCCTGGCCGCCGTGGTCGCCACAATGTACTGGCTCACCAGGTTGATATTGAGCACCTGTTTCCAGTGCTCCAGATGATCCATGTTATGCTCGGAGTCCCAGGCCTCCAGATCGGGGACAAGCGCCCCGCCCACGCCCGCATTGTTGTGAACCACATCCACGCTGCCCAGTTCCTTCTCGATGGCGTCAAACATCTCTGCCACCGCCTTGGCATCCACCAAATCGCAGCCGTAGGCCGCCGCCTTTCCCCCATAGAGGCCGGCAAATTCCTCCGCGACCTGCTTGGAGCGCTCCAGGCACTGGGGCAAATCCACGATGGCTACATTGGCGCCCGCCTGAGCAAACGCCAAGGCCGTGTGATAGCCGATGTTGCCCGCCGCACCCGTAACTACAGCTGTCTTACCGTCCAGTCGAAAGCGATCCAGTACATTTTTCTTAAATTCCATGTTGTTTCTCCCCTTTTCTTAATCAATCAGCTCGTCGGCGCCCACGTTGCCGAACACCGCTTCCCAAGAGCGCCGCACATCCTGATTCAAATTTATAAACAGGCGGGCATTAAAGCAATTCTCAAAATCCTCCGGATCCAGCGCAACGGAAGTAGCGCCCGTGCTCATGAGATAGCTCAGTTCGTCCGGAGTTCTGGGGGCACAGGCCATGATACGGGCCGGGCTGCCGGAAACCTGGATAAACTTGTTCAGGGCGGCAAACACCGCCTTGGCATCCACTCCGCCATACAGGCCGTGGTCGTCAGCTCCGCCCATGAGCATGAAGCAGTAAAACACGGAGATGTATTTCACACCGGACTGCAATGCACACATACCCTGGAGGGTAGACATGACCTGTGTAGCACAGATATCCACATCCGCAGAGAGCTTCTGCATCGCCCGGATGCCGCCCGTAGTGGATGGGATCTTAATGATTGTGGGTTCCCCTGCGATCTTCAGAATCGCTTCCGCATCCCGCATGATCCCGTCATAGTCATTGGAGGGGGTTTGGATGAAGAGCTTGCGGCTACCGGTAGCCGCCCGTAGCTCCTTTACAATGTTGGCAAAGTCCGTCCGTCCCAGCCGTGCCACCATCTGGGGATTGCAGCACACACCGGCAAAGGGGTAAACGTCAATAAGCTTTTCCACAACGGCTGGCTTTTCGGTATTCAGGTAAATATCAAACTTGGACATGTTCGTCCTCCTCCTTGAAGCAGTGACAATATATCCTGGCTCAGTCCCGGGTCTGTTCCGGGTAAAAATATTGCAGATAGCCATCAGGCAGTTTGGTCATTGCGGAATCCGTGCGCAGTTCCATGAAGAAGCCCAGTTTATCCTTGGTATTCATATAACACCAGCTTACCGGCCCCACCTTTCCCTGGCAGGACAGTTCCACTCCTGCCCTCTCATAGTCCTGAAGGGTGCTCTCCCACTGCTTTTCTGGAATCTCCCGGAGGATGTGGTGATAGCCAATTCCGTGCTCCTTCAGAAAATCAAAGTAAACCAAGGGCCCCTTTACCGGCTGGATAGCTTCCCACTCAATGTTGCCGCACACCAGAATGGCTACCAGGAAGGAGAAGTCCACATTCTGCAGCCTTCCATCTACCCGAAAACCGGGATCCACTACAGTTTTGCTATTTTGGCACCCCACCTCCCAGGGGCCGATCTCCAGCAAATCAGTAATGGTTTCGATGGTTTTACGTACATCCGGAGTGGTAATATTGATCTGCGCAATCCGCATGGGCACCACATAATTCGGGTCAGGCGTCTCACTCTCCCCGGTAATGATTTCAAAGAGAATGCCCAGGGTATCAGTGAGGTCCACCCAGGCTGCCTTGCAGACGGGCGATTCCATCCGTTGAGCAATGTTGATTCCCTTGGACTCAAGCTTGGCTAAAGTGGTATCCCACATCTGGCCTGGAATTCGCTCCCGCACACAACAGATACCCTCGCCAAACCGGTCCAGATACCGCTGGTAGATGGTGTCTCCCTCCACCGGCTGCACCACCTGTAAGGAGGTATTCTGGTAATATATTGTGGTGCACATCTGTGTATAGGTAATTTCCTGTTTTCCCACTGTCAATCCAGGATGGTTCTGTTCCGTCTCGGTGCGTACCTTCCCAGGGGCAACGGGAAATACCAAGCTTAGATTGGCCAGCTCTTGGAATATGTCTCGGCTCACCACAGTGATCTGGTCGAAGTTTCTTCCCTTAGCTCTCTCTTGAAGCTCTTTAAAATTCAATGTTTTAACCTCCTTATCATTTCTATTGTTTTCTGGTTCCTTTTGCTCTTTCATATTGCAATTCACATGCCAAATAATTTAGTACTGCTTTGGTACCCGCAAACGTTCAGAAACACATGTCTAATCCCGCTTCTCTACTACTCTAGAAGACATAGCCGGCCAGTACCGTCCTTGCATAACTGCAAATTTTTGCGTAACTGCATGTTCCTACAGACAATAAATTATTTTAAAGATTTGTTGCGTTCTATTCTAGACTCTAGATCTGGCACAATAAATTCCAGTCTATTACAATAGATTTACGGTTAAAGGCACGGCAGCCAGCCATGTCTTTTTTCGTATCGTTGCCTAAGCTGTTAGA
>NZ_CAXSQB010000033.1:0-30203 GCF_964239415.1 Clostridium sp. ATCC BAA-442
CAGGAGATCGGCTCCCTGGCCCCCCTGCCCACCTTCACCTACGCCCCGCCCCAGCGGAGCGATCTGGCCCAGTTGGTGGCCCTGCGGGTGTATGTGGATGGACTGTCCGCCCAGGAGCCAAAGACAGCGGCGGTGATCGCCTCCTCCTTCGTCTTCAACTCCAGCATCTTTGACAACACCCTCCGCTCGGCGGGCATTCCCCAGCCGGAGGGCCCCAAAACCGCCGTCGCCACCTTCGCCACGGTGGACAAGCGGGACGGCTTCTCCTGGGCCGCCCTGGAGTGCGACTACCTCATCGTGGCCGACCCCATTCAGTACCACCTGGGGGAGGAGAACCAGCACCTGGTCACCGTCCTGGCCCAGCCGGTGCTGGAGGGCACCGGCATCGGCACCGCCTACCGGCGGCTGGACGTTTCCTTCCCCCTCCAGGACGGGGTGACGGTGTACGTCTACGAGCGGACGCGGGACATCGCGCCGGAGGAGTACCGGGCCATTTCGGCGGAGCTGACGGCCCTCTACCCGGAGTATGCGGCCCAGTACCATTCGCCGGTATAGCAAAAAACGCGGGTGGGCACGGCAAACTGCCGCCCCCCCCCGCGCTTTGTCATGCAAGATATTCCAGCAGCACATAGACCCGCTCCCGGGTCAGCTCCGCCGCCCGCTGGGCCTGGAGCATAATCGCCAGAGAGCCGCCGCCCGCCTCCTCGCCCGTCCGGGCGAGCTGCTCCTCCTTCCAGGCGATCCACTCCAGCTCCTCCGCCGTCAGGGCCTCCATGTCCGTCTGAGACAGCATCTGCTGCAAGACGGCCCATACCTCGTTGAGCTGGATGTCCCACAGGTCGAACATCTGCGCCGATAACTCGTTGAGCTCCCCCTGGCTCAGGGAGGTGTCCTCCAGGATCTTCGTTTCGTATTCCGCCGCCGTCTCCTCCGCCCACTCCACGTCGGTTCGGACGCGCTCCACCCAGTCATAGCTCTCAAAGCCCTGCTGGTGCGCCTCGTTATTCAAGGCGTAGAAGGGCAACTTATCCCTGGTGTTCTCGTAGTACCCCACCCAGCCCCGGAACTCCTGGGTCAGCTCGGCCAGGGGCGCGCCGGGCAGGTAGAGCAAAAGCTCCTCCGTGTCCTCCAGGCCGTAGGGGGCGGTATAGTAGTACTGGATGCCATCAATCACCTCTTCGGTGCCCGCCTCTTTCTCATAGCTGATCTCAGCGATGCCCATGGAGTAGGTGTAGTCGTTCACCCGCACCGGCTGGGCAAACCGGCCGGTAAATTTGCAGTTCCACTGCACCGCATGGATGCCCGGCTCTCCACCCCCCATGTCGGTGTCGTGGTACTCGCCATAAAAGCTGCCGTCCGGCCGGACGGCCAGCAGGGTGCACCAGCCCCCTGCGCCGCTGGCGAAGCAGAACTGAAGCCGCTGCAAATCAGCGAAGGAGAACTCCGCCGCGGGCTCCGTCTCCGCCGGGACGGGAGAGGCCATGGGCGCAGGGTTGCCGGAGGGTGGCACGGGGGCCGTCTCTCTACAGCCCGCCAGGGTCAACGCCAGCGCACCAGCCAGCGCGCAGAAAACCATTCTTTTTTTTCCCATTCTGTCCACCTTCTATCGCTTTGCATGCTGATGCTACAGCGTTTCCAGGTATTCCTCCAGCACACCCACACGCTCCCGGGTCAGCTCCGCCGCCCGCAGGGCGCCGGCCATCCCCGCCCCGGCCAGGGCGGCCTGCTCCTCCTTCCAGGCAATCCACTCCAGCTCCTCCGCTGTCAGGACCTCCATATCCTCCGGGGACAGAAGCCGGTTCAGCGCGTCCCACACCTCATTGAGCTCATTGTCCCACACCTGGTACAGCTCCTCCGCCTTTGTCTCCCGCTCCTCCTGAGAGAGTGTGGCGTCCTGGAGCTGTTGTTCCAGCTCGCCCGACTCATCCCGGGCGCTGATCAGGCTGTAAATGATCTCCCGTACCAGATTCCGGCTGAAAAATCCCTGCTGGTGCGCCTCGTTGTTGAGGGCATAAGAGAGCAGCGCCTCCCCCTGATCGCCGTGGTCCACCCAGCCCCGGAACTCCTGGGGCAGCTCGCCCAGGGGCGCGCCGGGCAGGTAGATCAAAAGCTCCTCCGTGTCCTCCAGTCCCCTGGGCTCGGTATAGTAATAGTGGAAGCCGTCGGCGAATGCCTCCTCGCCCACCGCCCGCTCATAGTCGATGCGGGCGATGCGCACGGAATAGGTATAGTCGTTCACCCGCACCGGCTCGGTGAACTGGCCGGTGAACTCGGAGCAGAGGAGGACGGCGCGTGTGCTGCCCCCGTACTCCTCCCAGGTCGTATCGCTGAAGGTTCCGGAAAAGCTGCCGTCCGGCCTCACATACAGCACCGTGCCCCAGCTCCCCGCGCCGCTGGCAAACACAAACTCATACTGCCTCAGTTCCGCGAAGGTGAAGCCATGCTCCACGGCCGGTTGCGGAGCGCCTGTCGCCTCCGGCGGCTCCGAAGGGGTGGGCGGCGGAAGGGTCTCCCCGCAGCCCGCCAGGGTGAGGGCGATCACTCCGGCCAGAGCGAAGGCCGCTGTGTTGTTTATCCGCATTTGATACACCTCATGCCGGTCAGGTGGATACAGTGTACCACTTTTGTTGACATAATTCTTCTAAAAAACGTTACAAATTTCTCTCAAATGGTTACGGCGCGGGAACGCCCCCCGAACCGAATCGGTTCGGGGGGCGTTCTCAGCCCTCTAGGGTAAACAGCTCTTCCACCGGAGTCTCCAGCAGGCGGGCCAGCTTCATACCCAAGGCCAGGGTGGGGTCGTACTTGTCGTTTTCGACGGCGTTGACGGTCTGGCGGCTCACCCCCAGCAGGGCGGCTACGTCCTCCTGCCGCAGGCCGCGGGCCTTTCGCAGCTCCTTGACCCTGTTCTTCATCCGCCCAGCACCAGCAGCAATGAAAATGCCACCAGGGCCACAGTGAGAATAACCCACAGTACAAATTCCCGCTTTACCCGGTCGTCCCCCGCTCTGGCCCGGCCGATCCACTGCACCAGGCAAAAAATCATTACCTGGGCCCCCAGCAGGAAGGCGGGCAGGGTAGTGTCCCCTCCGTGAAATGCCTCCCATACCGACCAGACCACCAGGGCCAGCACCAGGAAGAACCAGGCGGCACGGCTGGCGCGCAGGGTGATCTGCAGCTCCATCTCATCCATCTTGCGGATCCCTTTCATAGTGTATTCCTCCACATGTCAAATAATCTTTACATTAGGAAGCATACACCCATGGTTTAAAAATGTCAAGAAGTTTTGACTTCTCATTTGTCTACGCGTGGAATTTCAGTCTGGTCTACCTCGTCCAGATTCCCCAAATAGTGCCTGGTCTCCCGGGCAACCACCCCGCTCAGCAGCAGGACGGCGACCAGGTTGGGGATGGCCATGAGGGCGTTAAGGATATCAGCGATGGTCCACACCAGATCCAGGGCCAACACCGGGCCAACCACCACCACGGCAACGAATACCAGCTTATAGGACAGCAGGGCCCTCTTGCCCCATAGGTACTGGGCGCACCGCTCGCCGTAGTAGGACCAGCCCAGGATGGTGGACCAGGCGAAAGTGATGATGCCCACTACCAGGATTACAGGCCCGAGCACGGGGATCTGTGCAAAGGCCAGGGTAGTGAGTTGGCCGCCGTCGGATATCTGTGCCATGTCGATGGCGGGGTTCTTCATGATGGTAGTGACCAGCACCAGACCGGTCATAAGGCACACCACCACTGTGTCCCAGAAGGTGCCGGTGGCAGATACCAGAGCCTGCCGCACCGGGTTACGGGTCTGTGCGGCGGAGGCCACCAGTGGGGCGGAGCCCATGCCCGACTCATTGGAGAACAGCCCCCGTGCCACGCCGAAGCGCATGGCTGCCATGAGCCCCTGCCCTACCAGTCCGCCCGCCGCCGCGCCGGGGGTGAAAGCCAGCCGGAGAATGGTGGACACGGCGGGGGCCAGGAAGTCCCAGTTGATCGCCAGAATGATGATACACCCCAGCACGTAGAAAGCCGCCATAAAGGGCACCAGCTTCTCGCACACGCTGGCGATGGACTGGATACCGCCGATGATGACCACGCCGGTGAGAAGGCCGCCCACGACGCCGATCGCGATGGGCGGAATACCCACGGGTATGTTGTTCTCAATGACCTCGGCGATTGCGTTGATCTGGGTACCGCAGCCGATGCCGAAGGAGGCCAGGGCAGCCAGGGCGGCGAAGAGCACCCCCAGCCACTTCAGGTTCAGTCCCCGTTCCAGGGCGTACATGGCGCCGCCCTGCATCCTCCCGTCGGGGGTGCGGACCCGGTACTTTACGGCGATAAGGGACTCTGCGTACTTGGTGGCGATTCCGAACACGCCGGCAAGCCAGCACCAGAACACCGCACCAGGGCCGCCCAGGAATATGGCGGTACCCACGCCGATGATGTTGCCCGTGCCGATGGTGGACGCCAGGGCGGTGGTGAGGGCCTGGAACTGGCTCACATCGCCGGGGGCGTCTGGGTCCTTGCGCACGGACAGACGGATACCGGTAAAGGTCTTGCGCTGAATGAAGCCTGTGCGCACTGTCATAAACAGATGGGTGCCCAGCAGCAGCACGATCATAGGCATGCCCCAGATGAAGTCATCCAGCCAGTTGATTCCGCTGATTATCGCTTCCATACATTCTGCCTCTCTTTCGCTCTTGTGTCAGCCCGGATGGTGCATCTCCACCGAACGGATGGCGGGCATGCCCTTCAGTGTCCGCAGGATGTCCTCGGCGGTGTACCCGGCGGGGAAGAGCACATCGCACTTCACCTCTGCCCTCCCGTCTGCCAGGCGGGTCACCCGCACCCCCTCCACGGCGGACACCCGCTCCTCCAGCAGGCGGCGCACCTCCGCCGGATCGCTCTCCGCCTCGCTCAGTTCCAGGACGACGGTGCCCGTACGCTGGGTCTTGACCAGGGGGGATGAGCGGTGGAGAATTACCTGGAAGAGGACGATCAGCACCGTGGCCACGCCGCCGGTGACGTATAGCCCAGCCCCCACGGCGATGCCCACCCCAACAGTGGCCCACAGGCCTGCGGCGGTGGTGACGCCGCTGACCGTCCGCCCGTGGGTAAAGATGACCCCCACGCCCAAAAAGCCGATGGCGGTCACCACCCCCGCCGCCACCCGCGAGGCGTCCAGAGAGATTCCCCCCAGGCCGATGACATCAAAAAAGCCGTACTTGGACACCACCATCATCAGCGCGGCGGATAGGGCCACAATGATGTGAGTGCGGATGCCCGCGCTCTTGGAGCGCCGCTCCCGCTCGAAGCCGATGGCCCCGCCGCATACCGCTGCCAGGACAATGCGCAGCAGGTACTCCAGCTCCTGGATCGAAAACCAGCTCATGCTTCAATCTCCCTTCTGCTGCGCCATCCATTTGGCCAACTGCTCGGCCAGGGCGGAGGAGCCCTTCTCCTCCCGCTGCTCCTGCTGGGCCAGGTAGCGGCGCACGTCCCCCTTGCCCGCAGACTTCTGGGCCCGCCGCTTCTTGAAGTCGGACAGCTTCTCCCGGTAGCCGCACACGCAGGCGAACAGCTGCTTCTCCCCCTCGCCCCGCAGCTCCATCCTCTTGTGGCAGTTGGGGCAGCGGGCGTTGGTGGTCTGCTTGACGCTGCGGCGGTAGCCCCACTCCCGGTCGGGGCACACCAGCATCTCCCCCCGCTTGGTCTTGACCCGCAGCAGGTACTTGCCGCAGTCGGGACAGGGGGTGCGGGTCTGGTTGTCGTGGCGGTAGGCCGCGTCGCTGGCCTTCACCTGGGCCACCAGCCGGGCGGCAAACTGCCGCATCTCGTCCACGAAGGCCCCCTCCTGCTCCCGCCCCTGGGCGATCTCCCCCAGGCGGCGCTCCCACTGGGCGGTGAGGGTGGCGCTGCGCAGCTCCTCCGGGGCCAGGCCCACCACTTGGACGCCCTTGGAGGTGGGTACCAGCTCCTTTCCCCGCCGCTCCACATAGAAGGCGGAAAACAGCTTCTCGATGATGTCCGCCCGGGTGGCGGGGGTACCCAGACCGCCAGTCTCCTCCAAAATCCGGCCCTGCTCCCGGTCGGCCACCTGGGCGGCCGGGTGCTCCATGGCGGTGAGGAGGGTGGCCTCGGTGTACCGCTTGGGGGGCGCGGTCTTGCCCGGGTTGGCCCGGGCGGACTGGACGGTCAGGCGCTCCCCCTCCGCCAGGGTGGGGAGGCTCTGCTCCCTCTCGTCCCCCTCCTCGTCCTCCTCCTCCAGGGCAAAGGTGCGGTCGTAGGCCGCCCGCCAGCCGGGGGAGAGCACCGCCTTCCCTCTGGCGTGGAGGGTTTCCCCCTCCACCTCCAGGGTGAGGGCCACCTCCTCGTACTCGAAGGGGGGCAGCAGCACGGCCAGGAAGCGGCGGACGATCAGATCATAGATGTTGCGCTCCGGCCCGGTGAGCCGCCACAGCTCCACCGGCTCCTCGGTGGGGAGGAGGGCGTGGTGGTCGGTGACCTTGGCGGCGTTGACCAGATATTTGGTCTGGAGGGGACGGCTGCGCAGCAGCTCCGCCGCCAGGGGCTTGTAGTCCTCCACCATCACGCTGCGCAGCCGCTCCGGCAGGGTAGGAACCACGTCGTCGGGGATGTAGCGGGAGTCGGTGCGGGGGTAGGTGACCACCTTATGGATCTCATAGAGGTTCTGGAGGATGGCCAGGGTCTCCTTGGCGGAGTAGGCGTACTTCTTGTTGGCGTCCCGCTGGAGCTCGGTGAGGTCGTAGGCCGCCGGGGGCGGTGCCTGCCTGCGGGTACGCCTAAGGCGGGTCACCACCCCCTCCTTTCCCGCCAGCCGGGCGGCCAGCTCCTCCGCCCGCTCCCGGTCAAAGAGCCGCGCCTGGCCGTTCGGATCCCGCCAGGTGGCGGTGAAACCGGGCAGCTTTGCGGTAACCGTCCAGAACTCCTGGGGGACGAAGCGGCGGATGGCCTCCTCCCGCTCCACAATGAGGGCCAGGGTGGGGGTCTGCACCCGCCCGGCGGAGAGCTGGGCATTGTGCCTGCACGTCAGGGCCCGGGTGACGTTGAGGCCCACCAGCCAGTCGGCCTCGCTGCGGGCGCGGGCGGAGCGGAACAGGTTGTCGTACTCCGCCGCGGGCCGCAGGTGGGCGAAGCCCTCCCGGATGGCCTTGTCGGTCTGGGAGGAGATCCACAGGCGCCTGGCCGGCCCCTTCCACCCGGCCTTCTCCAGAATCCACCGGGCCACCAGCTCCCCCTCCCGGCCTGCGTCGGTGGCGATGACCAGCTCGCCCACGTCCCCCCGGCGAAGCTGGGCCTGGACGGCCCGGAACTGCCGGCCGGACTGGGGGATCACCACCGTCTTCATCCGCTCGGGCAGCATGGGCAGGGTGAGCATATCCCACTTGGCCCACGCCTTGTCGTAGTCCTCCGGGGGCGCCAGCTCCACCAGTTGCCCCAGGGCCCAGGTGACGATGTACTTCTCCCCCTCCAGATACCCCTCTCCGGACTGTTTGCAGCCCAGCACCCGGGCCAATTCCCGAGCTACCGAGGGCTTTTCCGCCAAAACCAGTGTTTTCGCCATACGATCTTCTCCTAACCGCCGAAACCCGGCGTTTTTCCGCATTTCTGCCTGGATCCGGCTCCTTGACTTTCCCCGGGGCGTATGATAGATTGGAGACGGTAAAAGGGCCTCTGTCTGGAAAGGAGTTTCTCATGAACCTCTCGTTTCCCGCCTCTTATCTACAGGCCAAGCTCAACGCGGAGCTCCCGCCTCCCCACGATATGACCCTGGACGAGCGCGCCTGCCGCCGCAAAGCCCGGGAGGCCGAATGGAACTTCCGCGTCTCCAAGGGCTACGTGAAGGACACCTTCTGGAACCATCTCCGTTTCCGTCTCACCGACCGGGACTGATCCGCCGGAAAGGAGCCTTTTATGGATTTCTTCTTCGACAATCTCGAGGGGCGGCTCAGCTCGACGCTCCCCCACTACGACCGCCCCGACGGGGACGAGCAGGATTGCCGCAAACGGGCCCGCGACGCGGAGTGGAACTTCCGCGTCTCCAAGGGCTATGTGAAGGACACCTTCTGGAACCGGCTCTGGTTCCGCCTCACCCACTGACCCTATCTGTCTGGCCGCAGGCTCCGCCTGCGGCCTTTTTGCGCCTAGAGGGCCATGCTCCAATCGCCCAGCGCGTCCAAAATGGGGATGAGCCGGCGGCACGGCTCGGTGATGGCGTACTCTACCCGGACAGGGACCTCCAGGTACTCCTGCCGGTGGACCAGCCCGTCCCCCTCCAGCTCCCGCAGGGCGTTGGCCAGCACTGTGTTGGACACCCCGTCCAGGGCCTTTTTCAACTGGTTGTAGCGGGTGGGGCCGTTGTTGTAGAGGGAACAGAGAATCTGCATCTTCCACTTCCCCCCGATGAGGGCCATGGCCCGGTTCAGCGGGCAGGTCTCCATGCAGGGGCAGTTTTCGTGTTCCATGAGCATAAGGTCAGTTCCTCCTTACCTGGTACGGAAATTCTGCGCTCTTGCCACAGCTGGCCATAGGTGCTAATATAATACCAGGTAAAGAAAGAAAAGGAAAGTCTTTTTTAGGAGGAAGCCCCCATGCCGACCTATCTCCAGGGCCTGACCATCGGTCTGGCCTATGTCGCCCCCATCGGGATGCAGAACCTGTTCGTCATCAACTCCGCCCTGACCCAGCCCCGGCGGCGGGCCCTGCTCACCGCCCTGATCGTGATCGCCTTCGACATCAGCCTGGCGCTGGCCTGCTTCTTCGGCATCGGCGCGCTGGTGGAGCGCTTCGACTGGCTGCAGCGCCTGATTCTGATCGTGGGCGGCTGCATCGTGGTGTGGATCGGCATCGGCCTGCTGCGGGATAAGCCCACCCTGGACCGGGACGTGGACGTGAGCATCCCCCTGCCCAAGCTGGCCGCCAAGGCCTTTGTGGTCACCTGGATCAATCCCCAGGCCCTGATTGACGGCACTATGCTGTTCGGCAGCTTCCGGGCCGGCAACCCGGGCGCGGTGGCCTCCCAGCTCATGCTGGGCTCCGCCTCCGCCTCCTGCCTGTGGTTTCTGGGCATCACCATCCTGATCTCCTTCTTCTCCGCCAAGTTCAACGACAAGATCCTGCGGGTCATCAACATCGTCTGCGGACTGATCATCATCTTCTACGGAGCCAAGCTGCTCCTCCAGTTCTTCCAGACCCTGCTGTAATCTACCAAAAGGCGCCCCCTCTGAGAGGGGGCGCCTTTTGGCAGATTTACTGCCGCGTCAGCAAATTGACCAGCACCTCGGTCATTTTGGTGAGGGCCTGGGCCGGGATATACTCATGCACCCCGTGGAAGTTCACCCCGCCGGTGCACAGGTTGGGGCAGGGCAGGCCCATGTAGCTCAGCCGCGCCCCGTCGGTGCCGCCCCGGATGGGCACCTCCACCGGCGTTACCCCGGCGGCCTCCATGGCGGCCCGCGCCCGGAGGATCAGGTACATGTGGGGTTCAATCTGCTCCCGCATGTTGTAGTAGGAGTCCCTGAGGACGAGCTCCACCGTGCCTGCGCCGTACTTGGCGTTGAGGTAGTCCGCCGCCCGGCCCAGGTACTCCTTGCGGGCCTCGAACCTGGCCCGGTCATGGTCGCGGAGGATGTAGTGCAGCTCCGCCTCCGTCTCGCTGCCCTTCATGTCGTGGAGGTGGTAGAAACCCTCATACCCCTCGGTGTGGGCGGGGGTCTCCGCCGGGGGCAGCATCCCCGCGAACTCCAAAGCGATCAGGATTGCGTTCTTCATCTTGTTCTTGGCCGAGCCTGGGTGGATGTTCACCCCGTGGAAGTACACGCCCGCGTTGGCCGCGTTGAAGTTCTCGTACTCCAGCTCGCCCAGCTCGCCGCCATCCACAGTGTAGGCCACCGCCGCGCCGAAGCCCTCCACGTCGAAATGGTCGGCACCCTGCCCAACCTCCTCATCCGGGGTGAAGCCCACGGCAATGCGGCCGTGGGGGAGCTCCGGGTGCTGGAGCAAGTACTCCACGGCGGACATAATCTCCGCCACACCCGCCTTGTCGTCCGCCCCCAGCAGGGTGGTGCCGTCGGTGACGATCAGCTCCTGACCCTTGTATTTGGCCAGGCTCTCAAACTCGGCGGCCCTCATGACGATGCCCTTCTCCTCGTTGAGCACCAGGTCGCCCCCCTCGTAGCGGACAACGCGGGGCTTCACCCCCGCCCCCGGCGCGTCTGGGGAGGTGTCCATGTGGGCGATAAGGCCCACGCACGGGATTCCCTCGCACCCGGCGGTGGCGGGCAGCCAGGCGTACACATAGCCGTACTCGTCCATGTGGGCGTTGTGCAGCCCCATCTGGGCCAGCTCCTCGGCCAGGGCTGCGCCCAGCACCTTCTGCTTGGCGGTGGAGGGGATGGCGTCGCTGTGCTCGTCGGACTGGGTATCATATGTCACGTAGCGCAAAAAGCGGTCAATGGCGGTCATAATGCTCTTCCTTTCTATTGACGGGCGCCGGGCCTTAGGCTAGACTGATATTGTTGCTATTCTATCACAAAAGGAGCCGGGTTTCCATGGTGATCAAACAAGAATTTACCTTTCCCTCCAGCGATGGGGTCCACACAGTTGCCGCCGCCTGGTGGCGGCCGGAGGGGCCGCCCCGGGGGGTGGTGCAGCTGGTCCACGGCATCTCGGAACACATCGGCCGGTATGACTCCTTCGCCCGCTTCCTGGCGGAGCACGGCTTCGCCGTCGTGGGCCACGACCACCTGGGCCACGGCCGCACGGCGCGGAACCCCTCGGAGTTCGGCTGGTTCGCCGACCGGGACGGCTGGAAGCACGTGGTGAAGGACGTCCGCGCCCTGCGGGAGCGGGTTGGGGCGGAGTACCCCGGTCTGCCCTGCTTCCTGCTGGGCCACTCCATGGGCTCCTTTGTGGTGCGGGGCTACCTTATGTTCTGGCCGGGCACGGTGGACGGGGCCATCCTCTCCGGCACCGGGCAGGAGCCCCCTGCCACTGTAGCCGCGGGGCGGGCGCTGTCCGCCCTGCTCATCCGCCTCAAGGGGCCCAGGGCCCACAGCCCCCTGCTGGACGCCCTCTCTGTGGGGCGGTACAACGGCCAGTTTAAGCCCGTCCGCACCTCGGCGGACTGGATCTCCCGGGACACGGTGGTGGTGGACGCCTACCGGGCCGATCCCCTGTGCCGCTTCCTTCCCACCGTGGGCATGTACCACGACATGATGGTGGGCCTCCAACTCCTGGCCAAGCCAGCCAATCTGGCCCGCATGGATCCGGACACGCCGGTGTATTTCTTCGCCGGGGACCGGGACCCGGTGGGGGCCAACGGCGCGGGGGTCAAAAAGGTGGCCGGCTGGTTTCGGGATGCCGGGGTAAAGGATCTCACCGTCCGGCTCTACCCGGAGGGGCGGCACGAGATGCTCAACGAGGCCAACCGGGACGAGGTGTACCGGGACGTGCTCTCCTGGCTGGAGCGCCGCCTGCCCGCCTAGGGTCTCAGCCCAGCCGGGCCGCCCACTCGGCCTCTCGGAAGCCCACCAGCACGAAGTCCTCCCCTACCAGAATGGGGCGCTTGACCAGCATACCGTCGGTGGCCAGCAGGGCGAACTGCTCATCCTCGCTCATGCCGGGCAGCTTGTCCTTCAGGGCCAGGGCCTTGTACTGCAGGCCGCTGGTGTTGAAAAAACGCTTGAGGGGCAGGCCGCTGAGGGCGTGCCAGCGGCGCAGCTCCGCCTCGGTGGGGTTCTGGGTCTTGATGTCCCGCACCTCAGCGGGCAGGCCCCTGGCCTCCAGCCACGCCTTGGCCTTCTGGCAGGTGGTGCACTTGGGGTAACAGACAAACAGCATGGGAATCCTCCTTTCGGTATTCAGCTCTATGGTATCACAGCTTTCTCCCCTTGAAAAGGGGGAAAAGCGGCCTGGGCCACATGGCCCGGGCCGCTTTTGTAATAAATGTTTACTTACCCCGGTTAAAAATCTTGAAGATGTCCTCGAAGGGATCCTCCTCCGCAGGGGCGGCGGGGGCCGCCGGAGCCTGAGGCTGGGCCTCGGCCTTCTTCTCCGCAGCGGCGCTGAAGGGCTTGTTGGGCATAGCTCCCTCCACCTCCTCAAAGCCGGTGGCGATGACGGTGACGCGGATCTCGTCCTCCAGAGTGTCGTCGAAAGCGGCGCCGAAGATAATAAGTGCGTCGGGGTGGGCGGCCTGCTGCACCAGGTTGGCCGCGATCTCCACTTCCTCCAGACCGATGTCCATGGAGCCGGTGACGTTGACCAGCACGCCCTTGGCGCCGTTGATGGAGGTCTCCAGCAGGGGGCTGGAGATGGCCATCTTGGCGGCATCCTCGGCCTTGTTCTTGCCGCCGGCGCGGCCAACGCCCATGTGGGCCATGCCTGCGTTCTGCATGACGGCGGTGACGTCTGCAAAGTCCAGATTGATGAAGCCGGTATTCTTGATCAGATCGGAGATAGACTGCACCGCCTGGCGGAGCACGTCGTCGGCGATCTCGAAAGCATTGGCAAAGGTGATCTTCTGATCGGTGGCAAACTTCAGCCGCTCATTGGGGATGATCACCAGGGAGTCCACCCGGGTTCGGAGTTCCTCGATGCCCTTCTCGGCCTGCATCATACGGCGGCGTCCCTCGAAGTTAAAGGGCTTGGTGACCACGCCAACGGTGAGGATGCCCATCTCCTTGGCGATGTCGGCCACGATGGGGGCCGCGCCGGTACCGGTGCCGCCGCCCATACCGGCGGTGATGAACACCATGTCCGCGTCCTCCAGGGCCTTGGACACAGCGGAACGGCTCTCCTCAGCGGACTTGCGCCCCACTTCGGGGTCGCTGCCCGCGCCCTGCCCGCCGGTGAGCTTCTCACCGATCTGAATCTTAAACGTCGCGCTGGAAATGGCAAGCGCCTGCTTGTCCGTGTTGACCGCGATAAAATCCACACCCTTGGTGCCGGATTTCACCATCCGGTTGACTACGTTGTTGCCGCCGCCGCCGACGCCGATGACCTTGATGGTAACGACATTATCGGGACCGGTATCCAGTCCAAACGCCATAACTGCTCCTCCTATGTGAACCGAATTCGTTGTAACTGCGCGGGTAAGGCCGAAAAAGGACTTATTTTGTGCCGTCCTCCCCGTCTCTAACTATATCTTGACTTATTTTAGCTCTCTTTTGCTTGGAGGTCAATAGCTCCCGCCGGATTTCCGCAAAGTTTTGGAACATCCGGGTGCCGAACACCAGCACGGCGGCCAGGTAGAGGGGCAGTCCCAGCTTCTGGCCCAGCCAGGTGAGGAACACCGCGATAGCCGCGTTTCCGATGGTGCCGGAGAGGAACACCCCCAGTTTGAACTCCCCCTTAACCCGGGCCCGGAAGCCGCCCAAAGCGGAGTCCAGGGCGGCCAGCAGCCCTGCGGCCACATAGAGGGACCACTGGGCCGGGATGGTCCAGGGGAAAAAGGCGCCGATGAGCAGGCCGGCCACCAGTCCGATCAGTTCCAGCATCAGCCCACCGCCTCCTCTCCGCCCTCATCCGCCGGGATGGGCTTGGCGTACTGGTACTCCACGGTGCCGTTGTATTTCGGAATGAGCAGTTGGTCGCTGGCAGTGACCTTCACGGTGATGCCCCACTGGCTGAGCACGTCCACTACGCCGTTGCGCATGGTCAGCGCACTGTAGAGGGTGTCCGGATCGCCGATGGCAAAGACCACGTAGGGCGCGGCGTACCGCCGCCCGTTCACCGTTACCACCGCGCCAGTGCAGCGCACCTCGCTGGTGGCCAGAATACGCTCTCCGTTGAGGGAGATGGCCTCCGCCCCGGCGGAACGCAGCTCATTGATGACGGAGAGCAGGTCGTTGTCGTGGATGAGGTAGTCGGCCTCGTTTCCGGTAACGTTAGCCTGACTGGAGTCCTCCAGGATGATGGTGACGCCGGGGCCCTCCACATCGGTGAGTCCGGCGGTGATCTCCAGTTGCTCCAGCTCGGCCTTGAGGGCCTGGCTGCCCGCCTCGCCGGAGGCGGCCTGCTCCCGGTAGAGCTCCAGCTCACCCTGGAGCTGCTTCACCTGGTCAGCCAGGCCGTCCTTCTGATCCACCACCTCGTTGTAGAGGTTCTGAAGGGTTTCCAGGCGGCTGGCGTTGGTGGCGTCGGCCGCCCCCGCCAGCTTGACGCTGCGCAGTTGGGCCGCCAGCAGGAAGCCCACCACCACGCATACCACCATGACGGCCAGCTCCCCCTTATTCTGCATCTGTCTTCTCATTGGCATCGTTCTCTCCTTGTGTTCCGGCCTCCGCCGCGGGCGGCGGGCTGAGCTCCGGCGCAGCGGATGCCTCCGGCAGCCACCGCTTCGGCAGCAGATGTCCCTCCTGGTTGTCGTAGGTCAAGTCCAACGTGCCGGTTCGCGGAATTCCCTTCTCATCCATGGTCCAGAGGGTCTGCTGTAGATAATAGGTCTTCTGCGTAAAATCTCCGTTCATTGGGAACAGAACGGTCAGGTTCGCCCCATAGCCGAAGCGGATTTCATTGTTGGAGGTGAGATCCAGGAAGCTGGTGAGGCTGCCCGTCATCTGCCGGGCCTGTATGGCCGCCAGGAAGCCCTTGAGCTGGTCCAGCTTGTCCTGCTGCTCCGGCGGCACGGTCAGAACGCTGCCCACCGAGGGATTGACTGCCTCCAGCCCCCGCACCTGGGCTTTACCCTCCGTTAAGGACGCTCCGCCGCTCTCCAGCAGCTTGCAGTCGGTGTCCATCAGCCAGCGGCTGCCGCCGCTTTCAATCCACGCCACCGGAACGCTGGCCGTCACGTGGATGACAAAGGTATCGGGGTATTTCCGCTCAAAATTCACGGTACCGATATAGGGAAGCTGGGTGTAAATACGGCTGCTGATCTGGTATTTGTTGAGGGTAAACAGGTTGTCCCCCTGCTCCACGCCGGATACCCGGCGGATCTCCTCCTCCGTATAGGGGGAGTCCCCCGTGATCTCCACGGTATTCACCCGAAAGAATACCACACAGCCCATCAAAATGGCGGCGAAGATGATCAGAACGGACAGCAGCTTATAGAGCGCGCTGAAGCGCCCCCGATTCCGCCGCCGTCCCCGTCTGTTCCTTCTCGCCGCCATTCCAACTGCTCTCCTGTCTGTTCTGGTTTCTGTCAGTATCCCACAGAAAGGTTGCGGATTTGTGAACGTATCCTAAGAAAACCCTTAAATCCGCCGGATCTCTGCGCCCAGGCGGCTGAGATCTCCCTCCAGGGACTGGTAGCCCCGGTCGATGTGGTGCACACCGGTAAGCTCGCTGCGTCCCTCCGCTCCCAGGGCGGCCACCGCCAGCGCCGCTCCGCCCCGGAGATCCGTGGCCCGCACCTGGGCCCCGTGGAGCCGCGGCACGCCGTACACCACCGCCACACGGCCCTCCACCCGGATGTCCGCCCCCATGCGGGAGAGCTCATCCACGTGGCGGTAGCGGCTCTCGAAAATGTTCTCCACAAAGACGGTGCAGCCCTTCCCCCGGGTCAGGGCGGCCATGAGCGGCGCCTGGGCGTCGGTAGGGAAGCCGGGGTAGGGGGCCGTGCGCACCGGCCGCACCCCCTGGAGGGGGCCGTCCCGGCGCAGGCGGATGGACTCCGCCCCGCTCTGCACGTCGCACCCCGCCTCCCGCAGCACGGCGCTCACTGTGGACAGGTGGCGGTAGTCCACCCCCGTCACTTCCACCGTGCCGCCGGCGGAGGCCGCCGCAGCCAGGTAGGTAGCCGCTACGATGCGGTCGCCCATGACGGCATAGTTGCCGCCGTGGAGGGGGACGCCGCCCTCCACCGTGATCACCGAGCTGCCCGCCCCGTGCACCTTCGCCCCTATAGCCCGCAGAAAGCCCTGGAGATCCACGATCTCCGGCTCCCGGGCGGCGTTGGTGATGGTGGTGGTGCCGGCGGCGCACACCGCCGCCAGCATGGCGTTCTCCGTGGCCCCCACGCTGGGCAGGGAGAGCACGAGGTCCGCCCCCCGCAGGGCTCCCTCAGCCCGCAGGCCGCCGCCGTCCTCGGTGATGCGGCCGCCCAGGCCCCGGATGGCCCCCAGGTGGAGGTCGATGGGCCGGGGCCCCAGCTCACACCCGCCGGGGGCGCACAGCTCGGCCCGTCCCATGCGGCCCAGGATGGCCCCCAGGAAGATGACGGAGGAGCGCATCTCCCGCATCAGCGCGTCGGGCACGTCCCAGCCCGTGGGGGCGGAGGCGTCCACCACCACGGCGTCCCCCTGCCGCTCCGCCCGGCAGCCCAGGTGCCGGAGGATGTCCAGGGAGGCCGCCACGTCGGACAGCTCCGGGCAGTTGTGGATGACGCACTCGCCCGGGGCCAGAAGGCAGGCCGCCAGAATGGGCAGTACGCTGTTTTTTGCCCCGTGTATCCGCACAGAGCCGTCCAGGGGGTGTCCCCCCTCGATGATGTAAGCACTCATAGATCCAGCCTCCGCAAGTCGTTTGGTACGCTATCCTATGCGGAGGGAGGACGGCTGGTTCAGTTGGCCCGTTTTTCCATCAAACGGACCAGAGTCTGGTAGATTTGTTCCGCCGCGTCTGGCACCGCCATGTCCCGCAGGGCACGGCTCATGGCCTCCCGCCGGGGGGCGTCGGAGAGCAGCCCGGTCATAAGCGCGTACAGCTTCTCTCCAGAGGACTCCCCCTCCGGCAGCAGTACCGCGCCGCCGGCGTTGGCCAGCACCCTGGCATTCTTGGTCTGGTGGTCGGCCACCACGTTGGGGGAGGGCACCAGCACCGCCGGCTTGGCGATGGCGGCAATCTCCGCGATGGTGGACGCCCCCGCCCGGCACAGCACCAGATCAGCGGCTGCCATCACCAGGGGCATGTCGTAGATATACTCCCGCACATCCACCTCCGGGTGGTCCGCCAGGCCGCTGCCCTGGAGGGCGTCCAGCACCGCCCGGTAGTCCCGGCCCGCGCCGTGGATGTGGTGGAAGGGGGCGCCGTCCCGGCACTCCAGGGCAATGCACTCCGCCATCTGGCAGTTCATCACCTCCGCCCCCAGGCTGCCCCACACAGAGAGCACCAGGGGCCGGTCATCGGTGAGGCCCAGCTCCGCCCGCGCCTCCTTCCGGGTATAGCGGAAGAAGTCGGTACGCACCGGCGTGCCGGTGACCACCACCTTTCCGGGGTCGTCGTAGTGGCTTCGGCTCTCCTCAAAGCCCACCATCACCACGTCCACCACCTTGGACAGGGTCTTGGTGGTCAGGCCGGGGACGGCGTTGGACTCGTGAACGGCGGTGGGAATCCCCCGCTTCGCGGCGGCCTTCACCACCGGGAAGGAGGCATAGCCGCCGGTGCCCACCACCAGGTCAGGCTGAAAGCGGTCCAGGATGGCGTTGGCCTGCTTCCTGGACTTGTTCATGTTCAGCAGGGTTCTGACGTTGTGGCCGATGGAGGCCGGAGAGAGGGACCGCCGGAAGTTGGTGATGGTCACCGTCTCAATGGGGTACCCCTCCTTGGGCACCAGCCGGGTCTCCATGCCGCCGTCGGCGCCCACGAACAGCACCTCACAGCCGGAGTTGCGGGTCTGGAACATCTGGGCCAGGGCCACGGCGGGATTGACATGGCCCGCCGTTCCCCCGCAGGTAAAGAGGACTCTCATTCCTTTTTTCTCCTCCTCGTAATGTAGGGCGGCCGCTGGTCGCCCCTGCGGCCTCAAAAAGCTTCACCCGCCATAGGGTGAAAGAAATTCAGAGGATGTGCGCAGCAGGACATGCGCCTGCGGAGCACACCACTGTCCCTGGCCGCGCAGGGGAACAGCGTCCTCCCTGGACCTTTTTACTCCTGTCTCGGCGCCGGGATCTGCCGGGAAACGGAAAGGATGATGCCCATCTCCGCCAGTTGGATCATCAGCGCCGTACCCCCGTAACTGAAAAACGGCAGGGAGATGCCGGTGGTAGGGATCAGGTTGGTGACCACGGAGATGTTCAGGAACACCTGTACTGCGGTCAGGGTGGTGATACCCACCACCAGAAGGGCGCCGAAGCGGTCTCTGGCGTGGATGGCAATCCAGTAGCCCCGCATGACCAGCAGGGCAAAGAGAATGAGGACGATTCCGGCCCCGATCAGGCCCAGCTCCTCGCACACGATGGCAAAGATGAAGTCGTTCTCCGGCTCGGGCAGGTAGAGGAACTTCTGCCGGCTCTTGCCCAGGCCCAGGCCCAGCAGTCCGCCGGAGCCGATGGCGTAGAGGGACTGGATAATCTGATAGCCGCCGTCCCGGGGATAAGCCCAGGGATCCTGCCACACCAGGATGCGGGTGGACTGGTAGCCGCTCATCATGAGCACCACCAGCCCCATCAAGGCCGCGCCGCCGCCGGCAAACCAGTAGAGCTTGATGCCGGCGGCAAAAAGCACCGCCGCCGCGCCGGCCAGAATCAGGATTGTACCCGACATGTGGGGCTCCAGCATCATCAGGCCCACAATCAGCAGCAGGATGAGTCCATAGGGCACCAGTTCCAGAAAGCCGATGCGGTCCAGGAAGCCCACCACACCGCTGAGCGGGCTGCGGGGGGAGAGGCGGCGCGGCTTCTCCGTGTTCCGCTTGGACAGCCGGGCGGAAAAGTACATGATGACGGCCACCTTGGCGATCTCCGACGGCTGGAAGGTTCCGATGCCCGGTACGGCGATCCACCGCTTCACGCCGTCGGAACGGCTGGTGTGGATGCCGGGGATGAGCACCGCGATGAGCAGCAGGACAGCCAGCCCAAGGGCGAAGACCGACAGCCAGCGGAAGGTCTGGTAGTTGATCTTCGAGGTGATATACATCACGGTCAGGCCAGCCGCGGCAAAGAGGGCTTGGCGGAAGAAGTAGAAGGTGGGGCTTTTGTCCTCCTGCAAGTACGCCGTGGCGTAGGAGGCGGAAAACACCATGATCACGCCGATGCCGGTGAGCAGGAGCACCAGCATCAGGAAGGGCAGGTCCATGGGTCCCCGGGCCAGTTGCTCCTCAATGGTCAGGTCGCGCTTGCGTTTTGCCAGGGGGCTCCCCTCCTTTCTCTCAACTCAGGGTGGATTACCGGCCCATGACTCCAAGGAAGGCCAGCACACAGGCCAGCAGGGTCACGCCGGAGAACACACAGAACAGCTTCACCTCGCTCCAGCCGCCCAGCTCCAGGTGGTGGTGCAGGGGCGCCATGCGAAAGATCCGCTTGCCGTGGGTCAGCTTGAAGTAGCCCACCTGGAGAATGTCGGACAGGGTCTCCAGGATGTAGATGATGCCCACCAGGATGAGCACCAGGGGAATATCCAGGGCGAAGGCCAGTCCGCACACCGCTCCCCCCAGAAAGAGAGAGCCAGTGTCGCCCATAAAGACCTTGGCGGGGTGGAAGTTATAGATCAGGAATCCGCACAGCCCGCCGAACAGCCCGGCGGAGAAGATCCCCAGCTCCAGTTGCCCCCAGAAGCAGGCCACGGCGGTGAAAAAGAGCATCACGGGCATGGTGACGCCGGTGGCCAGGCCGTCGATGCCGTCGGTGATATTGACGGCGTTCACGGTGCCCACCATGACGAAGGCGGCGAACACCATATAAACGGGCCAGGGGAGGGACAGGGTCACGTTCACAAAGGGGATGTAAAGGTCGGGAGTCAGATAGTGGTGGTTGCGCATCAGCACCGTGAACACGATGGCCGCCGCCAACTGGAGCAGAAACTTCTGCGGTGCGGTCAGGCCAGTGTTCTGGTGCTTTTTCACCTTCACATAGTCGTCAATATAGCCGATCACGCCGAACACCAGGGCGAACAGGAGCACAAAGCCGCCGCCGAAGCGCCCTGCGGCAAAGTCCGGCCACCCCAGCAGCAGAACCGCCGCAGCGGAGCCGATGATGAACATCAGCCCTCCCATGGTGGGCGTCCCCTGCTTCGACATGTGCCAGGTGGGGCCGATCTCCTTGATGGACTGCCCGGCCTTCATGCGCCGCAGCAGGGGGATGAGCCCCTTCCCGCCCAGGGCAGCCGCCGCAAAGGCCACCACAAAGCTGATTACAATCCTTAACATCTCTTTTGCAACCTCCAAAGCCTCTCAACATTCCAAATTGCGGCCCATGTGAGCCGGTTCGATATTTTATCACAATCCCGGCATGGTTTCCACTCGAAAAAGCAACAAACTTCCTCGCCTCTCAGGCGAAATAGGCGGCGATTTCCTCCCGCTCGTCCAGGTGGTACTCCACGCCGTCCACCTCCTGATAGGTCTCGTGGCCCTTACCGGCCAGCACCACCGTGTCCCCCGCCCGGGCCAGCGAGAGGGCCCGCCGGATGGCGGCGCGACGGTCGGGCTCCACCACGACCTCCGCCGGAGCCCCCTCCAGGCCGGGCAGAATGTCGTTGATAATGTCCATGGGCACCTCAGTACGGGGATTGTCTGAGGTGACTACCGCCACGTCGGCCAGAGCCCCGGCGACAGCCCCCATACGGGGCCGCTTGGTGCGGTCCCGGTCGCCCCCGCAGCCGAACAGGCAGATCACCCGCCCCGGCGTGAAGTCCCGCACGGTAGTGAGGATGTTTTCCAGGGCGTCAGGGGTGTGGGCGTAGTCGATGAGCACCGTGTAGTCCGTGGGGGTGGGCACCACCTCGATGCGGCCCTTCACCCCCCGGGCCGCCCCCAGTGCGGCGACACAGCCGTCCAGCGGCAGGCCCAGCACCAGCCCGCAGGCCAGCACACCCAGAGCGTTGTAGATGGTAAAGCCTCCGGGTATAGGCAGCCTTACCCGGGAAATGGCGTCCCTGGTCACCGCCTCAAACTCTACCCGCTGAGGGAACAGGCGGAGGTTCTTGGCCGTGAGATCCGCCTCGTCCCGGCACTCCGAGTAAGTAAAGGTCGGAACCGGCACCGTTTCGGCATAGTACCGGCCCGCCTCGTCGTCCAGGTTGAGCACCGCAGCGGCGCACTGGCGGAACAGCAGCCCCTTGGCGTCCCGGTAGGCCTCCATGGTACCGTGGAAGTCCAGGTGGTCCTGGGTCAGATTGGTGAAGATACCCGCCCGGAAGGGGATGCCGTCCAGGCGATGGAGCACCAGGGCGTGGGAGGATGCCTCCATCACCACGTGGGTACACCCCGCATCCGCCATCTCCCGCAGCAGCTCCTGCACCTCGTAGGACTCCGGCGTGGTGCGGTGGGCGGGCAGGCTCTCCTCCCCGATCAGGTTCTGGTTGGTGCCGATCAGCCCCACCTTTGTGTGGAGGCACCCCTCCAGCATGGCCTTGAGCAGATAGGTGGTGGTGGTCTTTCCGTTGGTCCCGGTGACCGCCAGCAGGGTCAGTTCCCGGGCCGGATGGCCGAACCAGTTGGCTGAGGCGATGGCCAGGGCGGCCCGGGTGTCCTCCGTCACCAGCCAGGGGCCCTCCCCCTCCGGGGGGCGCTGGCAGAGCACCGCCGCCGCTCCCCGTTCCAGGGCCTGCCGGATGTACCGGTGTCCATCGGTCTTGTACCCCGGAAGCGCCACAAAGAGGCAGCCGGGGGTCATGTCTCGGGTGTCGCAGCAGATTCCTGAACATTCCACGTCCTGGACATGCCGCGCGGCCAGCGCCACGCCGTCCAACAGCTCATTCAGCTTCATGCCCTCACCCCGTTTCCCGTGTTGTCGGCCCGTTTTTACAGGCCCGCGCCGCTGGCCGTGCTGTCGGTAAAGCGTACCTCAATGGTGGTACCCCGGTTGACCGAGGCGCCCGCGGCGGTGGACTGTTCATAGGCCACCACGTGAGAGCCGTACTCGGTGGCTCCGGTGGCCCGCATGTAGAGACCCGCATCAGCCAGCTTCTGCCTGGCCTGCTCGGCGGTAAGGCCGATGACGCTGGGCACCTGCACCTGGTCGGTGGGCACCGCCTCGCCCATGTAGAGCACCACCTGGCTTCCGCCGGGGATGGATGCCCCCGCCGCCGGGATCTGTCCGGTGACGGTACCGCCGTCGCCCACGGTGCGCAGGGTCAGGCTGTTCTTCTGGAGGGCGGAGGTGGCGTCCGCCAGATTCAGCCCGGACAGGTTGGGCACCAGCACGTCGGCGTTGGCGGTATAGGTTTTCTCCACGCCCAGGTGGCCCAGAATATCCTCCAGCAGCTCTCCGGCCATCAGGGCCGCCATATTGCCGCCGCTGATATACCAGCCGCCGGCGGTGGTATTGGAGCCGGGGAAGGCGGGCTTGGGGTTGTCGTAGGCCAGCAGAATAATCACCTGCGGGTCATCCGCTGGGGCGAAGCCCAGGAAGGAAACGATGGTATGGTCGGTCTCCAGCGTCTCGGAGGAGCCGGTCTTGCCGCCGATGCGGTAGCCCTCCACCCGGGCATTCTTGCCGGTGCCGCCGTCCACCACCTTCTCCAGGATCGCACGGCAGCGCTCACTGGTCTGCGCGCTGACCACCTGTCGCACCTCGTTGGGCTCATTGTGCTGGAGCACATTGCCCTCGCCGTCGGTCACCTGGCTGACCACATAGGGCTGCATCAGGTGGCCGCCGTTGATGACGGCGGAGGCCGCTGTGATGAGCTGAATGGGGGTCACCTGGAACCGCTGGCCGAAGGATGCGGTGGCCAACTGGACGGTGTTGAAGTCCTCCCGGGGCCAGATCAGGGAACTGGTGTCCATCTCGCCCTGCATGTCTATGCCGGTTTTCTCCAGGAAGCCGAAGCCCTCCAGATAGTCATAGAACTTCTCCGCTCCCAGAGCCTGGCCGATCTTGACGAAGGCCGGGTTGCAGGAGTTCGCCACCGCCAGGGCCAGATCCTGGTCCCCGTGGCCCGGCGCCTTCTTGGAGCAACTGATGGGCCTGGACCAGCCCTCTACCATGATGTAGCCGGGGCAGTAGAAGTGGCTGTTCTCGGTGACCACGCCCTCCTCCAGGGCGGCGGCCAGGACGATGGACTTGAACGTGGAGCCGGGCTCATAGGTACTGGTGATTGCCTTGTTGGTCCACTGGGTGTAAAGCACTTCGGTCTCTGCCGCAGAAATGGCCTTGTCGCGGGCCTCCTCGCTGGAAGCCCCCTCTGCCAGTGCCTTCTGGTAGGCCTCCTCCTTGGTGTACGCCCCGCTCTCGATGTCCGCCAGATACTGGTTGAGCACCGGATCGCTCACCACCCTGGGGTTGTTCAGATCGTAGGTGGGGGAGTTGGCCCAGGCCAGAATTTCGCCCGTATTGGGGTCCATGGCGATGCAGAAGCCGCCGTCCTGCACCTCGAACTGCTCGATGCCCTTTTTCAGGATGCTCTCACAGTAGGACTGGATAGCGCTGTCCAGGGTCAGGGTCAGATTGTCGCCGTCAGTGGCGTCGTAGTAGTCCTCATAGCGGTAGAGCATCTGTGTGCCGTCGCCGTTTTTGGCGGTGACGATCCGCCCCGTCTCGCCCGAGAGAGCCTCGTCGTACTGAGCCTCAACTCCATAGGCGCCCCGTCCTTCGCTGTAATTCACCCAGCCGATCACCTGGGCCGCCAGGCTGTTTTTGGGATAGTAGCGCTTGGTGGTGGGCGGGGTGTAAATGCCGGTGATATGGTTTTCGTTGATGAAGGAGATCACCGCGTCCCGCTCGTCGTCCTCCACCCGCCATTTGATCATCTCATACATGGAGCTGGTCTTGGCCAGGCGCTTGAGGATGTCCGCCTCGTCCAGATCCAGGATTTGGGCCAGGTTGGAGGCAATGAACTCGTTGGTGGGCTCCGGGTAGTCCAGTGTCTTCCCATTCTCTGCTGCGTTCGCCGCCTTCTCTCGATACGCCTCCTGGCAGGCCAGGATCTCTTTGGGGGAGAGCTGGATGTTGTAGACCGTGGCGCTCATGGCCAGAGTCTCCCCGCTTCGGTCGTAGATGGTGCCCCGGTTGGCCTCCACCGTGCTGTCGGCGGTCTGCTGCTCCACCGCCATTCCCTGGTATTTGTCGTAGTCGCGGATCTGGATCTGCCAGAGCCGGACCAGCAGCGGCACGAACGCCGCCACGCCGAACAGTGTCAGCAGGAACAGGGTGCGCACCAAAATGGTGCGGTTCGCCCGCCGGTCCGGCTGCTGCTGGACCATACGCTTTCTCTTTCTGTCTGCCATGGCTGGCTCACCTCACTCAAGAAATCTCGTCTGCCGCTCTCCCGCGGGATTGGGTGATATATCGCAGGAGGGCGTAAGAAAATTGCTTTTCTTACGCCCTCTCTGCTCGTTCTCTTCAAGGGCCGCCCGGGGCAGCCCGTCTGTTTCTCTGGGGTCTGCAGATCACTATATGGCCGTACTCACTGGAAATATGCCACAATCTCGGAGGCAATGGACTTTACACTCTCAAACATGCCGTCCAGTCCGGCGACCGCCTCGTCCTGGTTGAAAAAGGTCACGGTGTCCGGCTCGGACAGGTCCACATACACCACCTGCCCGTTCTGCGGCCGAACCATGGCACCACTGGCTGTCATGGTCTCCTCAATGCTGCTCAGATCATAAGACAGCTCATACGCGGTGCGCAGCTTGGCCTCCTCCGACTGGAGAGCAGTCATCTCACTGCGCAGCTCCACCACCTGCTGGGAGATGGTGGTCAACTGCACATAGCTGAACAGCAGCAGCACGGCAAACACGCCCACCGCCAGAAATCCCACCACAGCGAAGGGGGAGACCAGTCCCGCCTCCCGTACCCGCACCCGGGGCCGGACCACCGCCCGCTCCCGCGGCCGAACCATGGGCCTGGGCCGAAGAACCTCCTCCCGCTGGAGCTGCCGCGCCGCGGAGCCATCATACGCGTCATAGGGTACGCGGCTGTAATTCGTGTATCTGCTTCTGCGCTTGACGGCAGTTGCCATGAGTCCGTCCACTCCAATCTCTTTGGTAAATTCGGTGCTCCTACCGTTTTTCCGCTACCCGGAGCTTGGCGCTGCGGGCCCGGGGGTTCTCCTCCAGCTCTGCCGCTCCGGAGACAATGGGCTTTTTGTTGACCAGCTTCACCTGGGGCTTCTTCCCGCACACACAGACGGGAAAATCCGGCGGACAGGTACACCCCTTGGCGAAAGCCGCCAGGGCATTTTTCACGATACGGTCCTCCAGCGAGTGGAAGGAGATCACCGCCAGCCGCCCACCGGGGTTCAGCCGGGGCACCGCCTCCCGCACCATCCGGTCCACCGAGCCCAGCTCGTCGTTGACGGCGATGCGGATGGCCTGGAAGGTCCGCTTGGCCGGGTGCTGTTTCTCCCGCAGGGCCGCAGGGGGCATGGCCCCCTTGACGACCTCCACCAGCTCCAGCGTGGTCTCAATGGGGCGCTTGTCCCTGGCCCGGACGATGGCTCCCGCGACGGCGGGGGCGTACCGCTCCTCCCCATATTGCCAGAGGATGCGCCGCAGCTCCTCCTGGGGCCACTCGTTGACCACCGCCCGGGCCGTCAGGGTGTCGGTCTGATCCATGCGCATATCCAGGGGGGCGTCCGTCCTGTAGGAAAAGCCCCGGGATGCGTCGTCCAACTGGGGGGAGGACACCCCCAGATCAAAGAGCATGCCGTCCACCCCGTCCAGGCCCAGCCCGTCCAGGATGGCGTCCAGCGCACAGAAATTGCTGTGTACCAGGGTGACCCGCTCCCGCCACGGCGCCAGCCGCTCCTCCGCCGCGTCCAGAGCCGCCTGATCCCGGTCCACGCAGATGAGCCGCCCGGTGGTCAGCCGCCGGACAATCTCCCGGCTGTGGCCCGCCCGGCCCAGAGTGCCGTCCAGATACACGCCCTCCGGCCGGATGGCCAGGGCCTCAATGCACTCGTCCAGCAGCACCGGCTTGTGGGAAAATACCTGCTCACTCATATCAGAATCCAAGCGCCTCCATACAGGCCGACATCTTCTCCGGCGTCATCTCTTCCTCCTCCTGGGCCTGCCATGCGTCCGCGCTCCAGATCTCCGCCCGGTCGTTGACACCCAGGATCACCACGTCCTTGTCCAGACCGGCATACCTGCGCAGCTTCTGGGGAATGACGATGCGGCCCTGGCTGTCCAGTTCACACTTGGCCGCGTTGGCGAATAGGGGGCGCATGGCCTTGGATTGACTCATAGGCAGGGAGGAAAATTTTTCTGTAAACCGGTCCCAGGTAGACTGGGGATAGATGGCCAGGCAGGCGTCTACACCCATCGCCAGATAGAAGGTGACACCCAGCTCCTCCCGGAGCTTTGCGGGAATGAACAGACGGCCCTTGGCATCAATGCTGTGCTCATAGGTGCCGGTCATGCTGCTCACTTCCCCCCACTTTACTGCTTAAGAGCGGTGATTTGCTCCACTTCGCCCCACTTTCTTCTCTAGTATAAATGTTCTGTTACAGAATTGCAACAGTTTTTTCTTCTTTTTTAACGGGAAAAATGCCGATTTTTCCACTGAAACCCCTGCTTTTCGGCACTAAAAACATATGTTCGATTGCATTTCGTTACAAATGGTATCAAAAAACCGCCATCCCTTGCGGTTTGGCGGCAAAAAAGTCCTATATTTTGCGGTATTACGTAAACAAAAAAACGGTGCAGTCCCGCCGCGCACGCGGTTCGGGATTCGGGTATATTCCCCCAAAAACACCACCTCTTTTGTAAAGCATTTAATAGTATTTATGGAAAATACAGGTATACTTTTAACCACAACAGATATCTGTTCCACAAAATTGAACACATCCGTGCTGAAAAGGGGGTACCTATGGATCAAACACAAGCCGCACCGGAAGCGCACATCACCTACTACGGCGGAAAGTGGGTGGCCTTCGCGCCCATCCTGCTGGCCATCGTGGGGCTAATTTACATCGCGGTCAAGCAGGCGGACGTACCGGAATACTGGGTGGTCTTTCTCCTCCCCATGATCGTCTGCCTGTTCCTGGCCAAGGACAAGACGGCCTACTGCGAGGCCATCATCGAGGGCGCCACCAACAAGGTGGGGGGCATCCTGATCATGGCGGTCCTGCTGGCCGGAATCTGCGGGCAGCTCATTGAGACCAGCGGCCTGGTGGACACCCTGGCCCACTATCTCATTGAGCTCAACTTCCTGGGCAACAAGTTCGTGGCCGCCTCTTTTCTGCTCACCTGCCTGATCGCCTTCTCCACCGGGACCTCGGTGGGCACCATCTTCGTGGTCGGCCCCATTCTTTACCCCATCGGCTATCTGGTTGGGGCCACGCCGGCGCTGATGATCGGCGCGATCGTATCGGGAGCGGCCTTCGGCGACAACGTCTCCCCGGTGTCGGACACTCTGATTGCGGCCTCCTCCTCTCAGAAGGTGGACCTGGGCGGCGTTTTCCGCAGCCGCCTGAAATATGTCCTGCCGGCCGCGGCGTTGACGCTGATCCTCTATCTGGCGCTTGGCTCCCGCGGTGAGGCCGCGGATCTCTCCGCCGTCCAGAGCGCCGCGGTCCGGCCTACGGCCCTGCTGTTCCTGCTGGTGCCCGTGGTGGTGGTGGTCTTCTGCCTGCTCCAGCGCCACTTGCTGGAGGCGCTGAGCTATGGCATCGTCACCGGCGTACTCCTGGGACTGGTCACCGGCACCATCACCTTCAGCGACATCATTTCCGTCCCGGAACCCCTGAGCGCAGGCGGCCTCATCATGGAGGGCATCGAGGGCGCGGTCCCCACCATCCTGCTGGTTATGCTGCTGTTCGCCCAGATCCACCTGCTGGAAAAGGGCGGCTGCATTGATATGATGATCCAGTCCATGGACCGCTTCATTGTCGGTCCCCGCTCCGCCGAGGGCGCCATCGTCGCCATCTGTATCCTGCTCAATGTGGCCACCGGCCTGAACACCGCGGCCATCGTGGGCACCGGCCCCCTGGCCAAGCGGCTGGGGGAGGAGTATCAGCTCCACGGCTACCGCACAGCCAACCTCCTCATCTGCTCCGGCGGCACCCTCAACTACCTGATGCCCTATATGGTGCCGGTGGTGTGCGCCGCCATGATGACAGCCGTCGACCTGCCCGGCGCGGTTCCCGTCTCCACACTGGAGATCGTCACCCACCAGTTCTATCCCATTCTTTTGCTGGTTATGACTATCTTCGCCATCGTCTCCGGCTACGGGCGCACCCTCCTGCCAGACAGCCGCGCCTTCCGGGAGAGCGAAAGGGCTGTGCGCTACTGACCCTCTCCCCGCGCCAGCCGCTCCAAGGCGGGAAGGGCCCGCAGGATATAGCGGCCCTCCCGTTTGAGGAGTATCCCCTCCTCCTCCATGCGCTTCATCACCTTGTTGGTGGTGATGCGGCTTGTATTGATGATACCGGCCACATCCTGGTGGGTAAAGCGGATGGAGATGCGCACCCCCTCCGGGCAGGGCCGCCCATACTGGGCCGCCAGATTGAGGAGGGTCCGGGCAATGCGCCGCTCCGCCTGATCAAAGGAGAGCTCCCGCACCTGACCGAGCAGCACCGTGTTTTTCCGAAAGCAGAGCTCCAGGAACCGCTGATTCAGCGCCCAGTCCTCCCGCAGCGCCTCCAGCATGGCCAGCCGGGGGACGGCATAGGCCCAGGTGTCCACAATCGCCAGGGCCGCCGACGCGTGGGGCTGCCGCTGCAGACAGGCGCTCTCCCCGCACAGGGCGCCCCGCTCCGCGATGTAGAGCTGTTTCTCGTGGCCGTCCGCCCGTGAGGTAGAGATGCAGGCCCGCCCCCGCTGAATGATGTAAAAATGCTCCGCCGGCTGCCCCTGAGTGTAGAGAAAGGTCTTTTTTCGGAACAGGCGCGGCGTTCTCCCCTCGGTCAGCGGGCGCCATGCCGCCGGCTCGACGCTGATCCAGGGTGAGGCATCCGTCAGAATACCGGTCTCTGTCATAATCTGTTTTCCCAACTCCATAATTGGTAATTTTTTACCATTATAGCGTTTCATCTCAAAAAGTCAGTCGATTGGAGGGATGTTGCTTCACCAGTGAAGGAAAACCAGAGGAATACAACCCAGCCATCACCCACAAAAATATAGGAGGTAGTACTTATGTCCGTCGATTTTGAAGCGATCCGCAAGCAGGAGTGGCCCGTTCTGGAGCAGATGGTCTTTCTCGACGCGGCCTGCGTTAGCTTCGCCCCCCAGCGCACGGTGCGGGCGGTGAAGGCCTTCGCCGACATGACCGCCACCCAGGAGGAAGAGAACTCCAGCGCCCACCACATCGCCATGGACTCCCTGCGCGGCAAGGCATACGACGAAGCCGCCAAGCTGCTCAACGCCGACCCGGAGGAGATCGCCCTGGTGGAGAGCACCTCCCACGGCCTGAACATCGCCGCCCGCGGCATTGAGCTGGCCGACGGCGACAACATCATCACCACCAATCTGGAGTTCATTCAGGTGGCCCTGCCCTGGTGTGTGATGCGCCGGGAGAAGAAGATCGAGATCCGGGTATGCAAGACCAAGGACAACCGCTTCACGGTGGACGACTTCGCCGCCCTGGCCGATGAGAGGACCCGCATCATCGTCATGTCCACCCTGGAGTGGTGCAACGGCTGGGCCAGCGACATGAAGGCCATCGGCGATTTCTGTCAGGAAAAGGGGATCTTCCTGGTGGTGGACGCGGTGCAGCAGTTGGGCGTCACCAAGATTGACACCAAGGAGTGCCACTTTGATCTGCTGGTGGCCGGCGGCCACAAGTGGCTGAACAGCCCCTACGGCACCGGCGTGCTCTATGTCAACAAGAACTCCCTGTCCAAGATCAAGCAGAGCTATGCCGGCTACCTGAACACCACCGTTCCCGAAGGCGGCTGGGGCGCCTACTGGGAGAATCCCGCCGCTCCCTCCGTCCACGACTGGACCTTCCCGGAGACCGCCCGCAAGTACGAAATCGGCGGCACCTCCAACTACACCGGCGCCATTGCCCTGGGGGAGAGCCTGGGCCTGGTCAACGAGATCGGCATTGAGAACATCCAGGAACACATCTGGGAGCTCAGCGCCTACTGCATGGATCAATTGGAGGCCATCGGCGCCACCATCATCACCCACCGCGACCCGGGCCGGCGGGGCGGCATCGTCATTGCCCGCCTCTATGACGATCTGGATGTGGACCGCTGGGTACTCAAGCAGCTCCACGCCCGCAAGATTTTTATTGCCCAGCGCTTCACCGACTACGTGGGCGGCTTCCGCATCTCCTGCCAGTACTTCAACAACCACGCCGACATCGACGCCATGGCGGCGGCTATGAAGGAGCTCATCCAGGAGATCGGACGCGCCCCCGACTACAAAGCCCCCTGAGCCCTCTCCCACCGCAAAGCAGAGCCCGGCGGCGGAAGTTC